>JAYTZD010000188.1:0-3817 GCA_043742065.1 Oscillatoriales bacterium | reverse complement strand
GCACTGTCTGTCACTGCTAATTTGGAAGCAGCTTGAGACATTTTTGCTAAATATTCGGAATCTCTTAACAAATACAGCACTTTGCTTTGCAACACTTCTGCTGTTAGTTCGCTTTGAGGAAATAGCAAGGCAGCCCCAGCCTTGGCAAATACTTCGGCATTAAATCTTTGGTGATCGTCGGCGGCGTGAGGATAAGGAATTAAAATAGAAGGTACTCCCGTTACTGCTAATTCTGTCATCGCACTCGCGCCCGATCGGCTAATTGCTAAATTTGCTCGCTGCAACAAGCTCGCCACATTGTCGTAAAATGGCATTGACAAATATTGCTCGTGTTTCAAACTCTCAGCATCCGGGTCATTATTTCCGGTAAGGTGAATTACCCAAGCACCCGCCTCAAACCAAGCCGGAGCACACTCGCGCACTAACTGATTGACTGCGACAGCACCTTGAGAGCCGCCCATGACTAAAATTACAGGTACGTTGTCAGGAATTGATAACTTTAGAGGTTGGCGAGTCAGGAATTGCGATCGCACTGGTGTACCCGCAACCACGGTTTTCGCGCGGGGTAAATGCTGGGCTGCTGCTGCAAATCCGATCGCAACTTTAGTGCAAAAAGGACTAAACCAACGAGTTACCTTACCCGGAAAAACATTAGATTCGTGGAGAATCACTGGCAAACCCAAAGAGCGAGCCGCCAGAATTGCCGGTGCTGCGATGTAACCACCGGTAGTAAATACTCCCTGAAAATTGCCCTGTTTGAGCAATCGGCGTACCTGAAGAATTGCGCCGAGGAGTCCGCCCAAAATTCGCACAGTACCTAGTCCTAATCGCTGCTGAAAGCCTTCAACGGCGATCGTGTGGAGGGGGTAAAGGGAAGCAACTAACTGAGTCTCCATGCGGTCTGGAACTCCCAGCCATTCGATGTGACAGTCGTTCAATTGCTGTGCGGTGGCGATCGCCGGAAATAGATGTCCACCAGTACCGCTAGCTGCAATCAACAACCGGAGGGGCGTTTTTGTCAAGGTATTTGTCTCTTTTACAAGTTCCACAGGTCGATCGATATTGATGTTTGAGGTTTTAGCTAGGCAGGCGGGAATCCCCAACCCATAATCTTTGATTTGGGGTGGGATCAGAGCCGAGCGAGGTGAGGATCGCTCCTCCGAGCGATGTTGGGCGGAGCCAACCAGCATTCTGAGGATGGCGACGAGACGAGCACTCATTGTAACGATCATGGTAAAATACTTCTATCTGGCATCGCAGAATCACAATCTAGGTCTAGATAAAAAGCTTTTCATGTGACAAGTGGGGCTGGACGTGTTCCTCACTATAAAACGCTGTAGAGGGAAAGCATTGGAGTACCTCGAAGGAAGCTCTTGATATCCTTTGCCGGACTCTTGAGATGTCCACATCAACCGAAGCGGTATGATGTTGGGAGTACGTCATATTATTATGCTGATTATTATGGCTGTTTCAGCCAATTTTCCATCAGCCCTCTAAAATTAGATGGTGCCGTATCGTTCCTTCCGTTGTCAGTCTTCGTTGCAAGGAAACAATTGTCCGCGCTCGTGAACCCTGACAAATAACCAAAGTATCATCTAATGCGTAATTTTTTGAATTTAGTGCCAAGTATATCTCAGTATTTGACCAGCCATCAGGACAAAAAAGCCGATCGCTGGCTACCTTTGCCATCGATCGCACCTTTTTTGATATTGTTAACAGTTATAAGTGCTAGCGCGTTACATCCGGCGGCTGTGCGGGCCCAAGGAGTGCGCGAAACAAATCCCCAAATTCAGGCTCAAACCCCCGCAAATGCACCGGCCGAATTGACCAAGCTGCTAACCGAAATTGACGCAGCAGCAAATCGTCGCGATGTCAAAGCAGTTATGGCATTTTACGGTCAGAATTTCACACATTCTGACGGATTGAATAGTCAGAATATGGAAAAAGCACTAACTCAACTTTGGCAGCGCTATCCCAGTTTAAATTACCGCACAGAGCTCAAATCTTGGAAAGCCGAAGGCAGTGCGATCGTTGCTGAAACAGTGACTACAATCGCAGGTACTCAGAAAAAAGACGGCACAGACTTAAATCTGAAAGCTACGATTCGTTCTCAGCAGCGATTTGAAGGTCAAAAAATAGTCAAACAAGAGATTTTAGCCGAACAAACTCAAGTCAGTTCCGGCATCAATCCTCCTACAATTCAAGTGAATTTGCCAGAGCAAGTTAAAGTGGGTGAAGAATACAATTTTGATGCAATTGTTCGAGAACCGATTGGCGAAGACATTTTAATCGGAACTGCTGTAGAAGAAAAAGTCAGCGAAAAAACATTTTTCAAGCCTTCTGAAGTCGAGTTAGAATTACTCAATTCAGGGGGAATTTTTAAAGTAGGTAAAGCTCCAGCTACGCCGGAAAATCGTTGGATTTCAGCAGTTTTGATGCGAAAAAGTGGGATCACAACGGTGACAGTGCGGCTGCGAGTAGTCAAGTAATTATGTTACGTGCATTGGGCATTGGGCATCTGACAATTTTCGATTTTCGATTTTGGATTTTAGATTGCTCAGGGCATCGGGCTGCCAACAGTCAACAGATAACAGTCAACTAACAACTGACCAAAAATGATTTCTCTCAAAAATCAAATTGTTTTAATTACAGGTGCTAGTAGCGGTATCGGAGCAGCCTGTGCCAAGATATTTGCTAAAGGTGGGGCTCAACTAATTTTAGCAGCGCGCCGCATCGACAAGCTCGATCGGCTGAAAAAGGAACTTGTCGAAACCGGATTAATTGCGTCAGCGAACCAGATTCATTTGCTAGAGTTAGATGTGCGCGATCGCCTAAAAGTCGAATCAGCCCTAAATACACTTCCAGAAGCTTGGCAGGCGATCGATATTTTGATTAACAACGCCGGGTTGAGTCGCGGCTTAGACAAACTCCATGAAGGCAACTTTCAAGATTGGGAAGAAATGATCGATACCAATGTGAAAGGCTTGCTATACATGACTCGCTACATAGTGCCGGGAATGGTAAATCGAGGTCGGGGTCATGTAGTCAATATTGGTTCCATTGCAGGCCGCCAAACCTATCCGAAAGGCAATGTTTATTGTGCTTCCAAAGCGGCGGTAAAAGTAATTTCTGAAGGGCTAAAGCAAGACCTTTTAGGAACACCAGTGCGGGTGACAGAAATCGAACCCGGTTTAGTCGAAACAGAATTTAGCAATGTTCGGTTTCACGGAGATGCAGAAAAAGCCAAAAATGTCTACCAAGGATTGACACCGCTAACACCGGATGACGTGGCTGATGTGGTGTATTTCTGTGCAACGCGATCGCCCCACGTCAATATTAGCGAAATTCTTTTGGTTCCGACAGACCAAGCTAGTGCAACTCTGGTACACCGAAAATAGTTTTGAGTTTTGAATTGCGGCTTTCCGGATCTCCATCGCATCCCCAGAAGATTAGATTGGTAGATGCACCCTGATTGATTGATAACTCCCGACCAAATTTGGCCGGGTTTTTTATTGGCAAATTTCTGACTGACTCAATTTGGCAAAATTTCCATAATAGTCCGGATTTAGATCGAATTCCTGGGAGACTATATTGGTAGATGCACCCTGATTAATTAACTCCCGACCAATTTTTGGCCGGGTTTTTTATTGGCGCGATCGCACTTTCACCACAAATCTTGCCCAAAATCCACAAATATCCGCGTTAATCAGCGTCATCTGCATGATCTGCGGTTAAAAATCCAAACTGTCCTGAAAGAGACATGGAGATACCGGAGACTAAATCAGTAGATGCACCCTGATTAATTAACTCCCGACCA
>JAYTZD010000187.1:0-7445 GCA_043742065.1 Oscillatoriales bacterium | reverse complement strand
ATTATGTTAATATTAGCATCGGCGCAGGCTTTGACTAATTCGTATCCGGGGTCAGAAATTCCCGGCATTCCCGCATCCGTGACGAGGGCGATAGTTTGTCCTAAAAGCAGTTTGTCGATTAATTCCGGGAGTCGTTGATGTCGGTTATGTTCGTGATAGCTGATTTGGGGGGTTTTGATTTGAAAGTGATGCAACAGTTTTCCGGTGTGGCGGGTATCTTCGGCGGCGATGTAGTCTGCTGCTTGCAAAATCTTGATGGCGCGAAATGTCATGTCTTCCAAGTTGCCGATCGGGGTTCCGACGATGTAAAGTGTTCCTGTATTCGGATTTGCTTGCATTTTGATATTTTGGAGTTTTTAACCGCAGATAAACGCGGATTAACGCAGATATGAAAACGGGATTGTTTTTGGGATTGGCGACTTTGGATTTAATTTATTTGGCGCAGCAGCCTCCGGGTGAAAATCAGAAAGTTGTTGCTTCTGATTGTACCATTGCTGCGGGTGGGCCGGCGGCGAATGCTGCGGTGACTTTTGGTTATTTGGGGAATGCGGCGATATGGGCTGGGGTTTTGGGGAATCATGCGATCGCCCAATTAATCAAAAATGACTTGGCTGAGTATAATGTAAGGATAGTCGATTTGTCACCAGGGCGATCGCAGTCACCGCCAGTTTCCTCGATTATTGTAACTCAAGGAACCGGAGGGCGATCGGTAATTTCGATCAATGCTACGAAATCGCAGGTTGACAATCAAACAATTAACCAGGATATTTTAACATCAGTTAATATAGTCCTGATTGACGGACACCAAATCCCAGCCAGCACAGAAATTGCTCAACTTGCCAAGTCTAAGAACATTCCAATTGTACTCGACGGTGGCAGTTGGAAACCCGGATTAGAAGAAATATTACCATTTGTTGAATGGGCTGTGTGCTCCGATAACTTTCATCCGCCCAACTGCGACAACTCCAAACAAGTATTTGCTTATTTATCAGCCGCTGGAATTCCCAACATAGCTATCACTCGCGGCGAAAAACCAATTTTATACCTCAGCAATGGCAAATATGGCAGTTTAGAAATCCCTCAAATTCAAGCCACTGACACTTTAGGCGCTGGCGATATTTTTCACGGGGCTTTCTGTCACTACATTTTACAAAACAACTTTATAGATACTCTCACCGCAGCCGCTAAAATTGCTTCCCATTCCTGCAAGCTTTTCGGAACTCGTGAGTGGATGAATAATGGTTGATTTTAAATTAAAATTCACCAAATTATCCGGGAAAAACTCATCCCAGCCAGAAAACTTGAACAGACAACACTCCCTAAGTTAAAATCTAAAAACAACCCAGACAAAAATCATAAACTTCTCTTCCCTCTTCCTTTGCGCCCTTAGCGCCTTCGCGGTTCGTTAAAATTTCTATATTAGTCCAAAACAACATACCCGAATCATGCCAGACACCCAACCCCTAACCATCACTCTTCCCCCTTTGCGGATTACCATGACTGACCAACAACAGGTTAATCTAGAATGGTTGACGCAAAACTTGCCAAATCTACTTACTCAAAGTAAACCAGAAGTCCCCGACAATCTGAAACAGTGGGTGGCGACTAACAAATTATTAAATACATCCGATGCTGAAATCATTCAAATCCTAATTAGTACAGGAATTGATGCAGAAACAGCAACAGCAGAAGTTACTCAAATATCCTCTCACCCATACTTCCAAGCAGGTAGTCAATACGTGCAGTTATTGCAGAAATTAGAATCGCAACTTACCATTAACAATCAATTAGCCGCACTGTCTTCAAAATTCGGGACAATCGAACGCAAAAGCAGTCTGTCACGAGAGTATTTTTTAGAAAATTACTACGCGAAAAATACTCCAGTTATCATTAGCAATATCATGCACAACTGGAAAGCATTGCAGTTGTGGACACCGGAATATTTGCAGCAAAAATACGGTGATGCAGAGGTGCAAATCCAAGCCAACCGTAACTCTGATGCGGATTACGAAATTAAGATAGAAAATCACAAAAAAACTGTTTTGTTCCGCGAATATGTAGACATGGTGGTGAATGGTGGCCCTAGCAATGATTGTTATATGGTTGCCAACAATCAGACTTTGGAAAGAGAGGAATTTAAACCTCTATTCAATGACATCGAAATTTTCCCAGAATACCTAAATCCTGCTGAGACAAGTGGCAGAGTTTTCTTTTGGTTCGGCCCGAAAGGTACGATTACGCCACTACACCATGACCCAGTGAATTTGATTTTAGCACAAGTTTCTGGTCGCAAACTAATTAAGTTAATTTCTCCGCAGCAAACTCCTTTGCTTTACAATCATGTCGGGGTTTTCAGCAAGGTTGACGGCGAAAATCCCGACTACGACAAATACCCACTTTACAGAAATGCGAAGATTATTGAAGTGATTTTGGAACCGGGAGAAGCTATCTTTATTCCTGTTGGTTGGTGGCATCATGTAAAATCATTGGAGGTGAGTATTTCGGTTTCGTTTACTAATTTTGTGTTTCCCAATTATTATGAATGGAAATATCCTCATATTAATTGGTAGTTTCCAGGGGCGGGCACGGGGGCACCGCCCCTACGGAAGGCGTTTATTTGTGGTTTAAAAAGAAGAAACTAATGAAAAATCTCGAAGAAATCAGCGAAATTGTGCGATCGATCGCGTGGGGTGCATCAGATATCCTACAATCCTACTATCGCCAGGATTCTCAAAGTCCAAACCTCGACATCCAAGAACAAAAAGACGGCCCTGTCACCGCCGCTGATATCGCTGTCAATACTTACATTCTCGACGAATTGCAGTCGGTTTTAGGCAATACAGAATTTGGCTATCTTAGCGAAGAAACTTACAAATCTTATTTAGCAACTCACGGGCAAATTCCCTTACCTCAAGATTGGGTTTGGATTATTGACCCCTTGGATGGAACGCGAGACTTTATCGATCGCACTGGTGAATTTGCAGTACATATTGCTTTAGTATACCACGGAAGACCGGTATTAGCAGTTGTCGCTTGGCCGGAACAGCAAAAGATTTATTACGCCATGAAAGATGCTGGTGCTTTTGTGGAAAGTCGGGACGGTTCTACGGTAAAGTTGGAAGTGTCGGCCCGAAATATAGTGTCGGATTTATCGATAGTAACTAGCCGCAGTCACCGAAACGATCGCTTTAATCAATTATTGCACAAACTGCCTTGTCAAAATCAACTAGCTGTCGGTAGCATCGGCTGTAAAATTGCCACAATTGTTGAACAAAAGGCTGATGTTTATATTGCGCTGTCGGGGAAGTCTGCGCCTAAAGATTGGGATTTGGCTGCACCGGAATTGATTTTGACGGAAGCGGGCGGCCGATTTACTCGTTTTGATGGTTCTGCTTTGCAATATAACCGAGGAGATGTGAGTCAATGGGGGGGATTGTTGGCTAGTAATGGTTGCTGTCACGAGGCTTTGTGTGGGGAAGCTGAGACGATTTTAGCAGAGATAGATGGGGATTTGAAATAAGTGCGATCAATTCTAAAATCTAAAATCTAAAATCTAAAATGAATTGGATCGCGCTTAAATAATTTGTTATATTGATTATATAATGATGTGCCAAAATGTATGAGTGTTAAAGAACTTGAAACAGCAATTATGAACTTGTCGGTTAAGGAACTGTCGGAGCTCACAGCTTGGCTGATAGAGTATCGCCAACAAGTCTGGGATCAGCAAATTGAAGAAGATTTGGAGGATGGGCGGTTAGATGCGCTACTTGATGAAGTTGATGCAGAGTATGAAGCTGAATTGGTTAAAGTGTTATGAAGCATTTGATTATATCGCTTTTAAATATTGCCACGAATAACTTGTAGGGGCGGGTTCACCAACAATAATTGCCTAAAACTCATAATCTCGTAAACCCGCCCCCACGCAACTAAAAGTATCAGTAACCCGATCGCACATATGTATCAAAAATCCCGATTTTAATATTTCAGTCTAATTACACTTGCGATTGATTTCTTTTTCTGTTATAATATCAACCTCGCGGTCGCTCCTCCGCAATATTACTTAATAATTTTTCCCATCTTTATCAAAGCTTTAATTAAAAAGGTGTTTATAAAGAAAACTTTACAGATATTCTCTTAAAAAGCTGTTATTGTTGCTACAACCTTCAGAAAGAGTTTCGGACGCCAGTCGCGAAACAGAGAAATCATTGTATTTTTTTAACCTCCATTAGGTGTCTTATGCCAAGTTTAAATAATCAAGTTTCAGGAAGCGCGATCGCCTTTATCGACAGTCAAGTACCAGATTATCAAAGTTTAGTAGCCGGAGTAACACCGGGTACGGAAGTAATAATTTTAGATGGGCAGAAAGATGCGATCGAGCAAATTACTGAAATTCTAGCTCTTCGTACCAATATAGATAGCATTCACATCGTTTCTCATGGTGCTCCGGGTAGCTTGCAAGTGGGCGAAGGTAGCTTGAGTTTAGATGATATAGAGCGCGATCGGAATTCTCTACAGCAGTGGTTTTCGCCACTCAGCAAAAATCGACCTAATATCCTCCTGTACGGGTGCTCAGTAGCAGCAGGCGAGACAGGTAAAGCATTTGTCAAACGCTGGAGTGAGTTAACCGGCGCTAGTGTTGCGGCTTCCCAAAACCTCACGGGAAGTGTAGCAAAGGGCGGCGACTGGGAACTGGAAGTGAGAACCGGGGAAATAGAAACACCGCTGGTATTTGAAGCCGAAGTGTTAGCAGGTTACGAGTATGTTTTGAACACCTTCGGTGCGGCAACTAACTTTCCAATAACATACAGTCTCCGTAAAGTTGCCAGTGGCGATTTTAACAAAGACGGCAACCTTGACCTAGCCTTTGCAACCACTGGAGAGGGTCGCAACGTCTCGATCGCACTGGGAGATGGCACTGGCAAATTTGGCGCTGCCACTAATCTTAACACCAGCCCGCCGACCGCGCTCACTACCTTCTCTGTCGCTGTAGGCGACTTTAACAACGACGGTAATTCTGACCTGGTTACGGCCAATTCTTCTTATGCTAACAACGTTTCTCTCCTGTTAGGGAATGGCGATGCCACTTTTGGTGCAGCCACCTACTTTGGTGTGGGGTCAAGTCCCAATAGCGTAGCTGTGGGAGACTTCAACGGGGACGGCAAATCAGATGTAGCTACAGCCAATCAAAGCTATGATGGCACCGTCTCCATCTTGCCGGGAAATGGTAATGGTACTTTTGGCGCAGCTACTACTTTGAGCGTGGGGTCAAATCCCTATTTTGTGCTTGTCGGCGACTTTAACAAGGATGGCAAGTCTGACTTAGCGACAGCGAACTTTGGTTCTAACAGCGTATCCATCCTGTTAGGGAATGGCGATGGCACTTTCGGCGCCGCCACTAACTTTACCGTTGGAAATAGCCCTAATTACATTGCTTTAGGAGACTTTAACGGAGACAATAATCCTGACTTAGCAACGAGTAACGAAGGCGGCTCAAACAACGTATCAATACTGTTAGGAGATGGCACGGGAAACTTTAGTGCAGCTACCAACTTTGGCGTTGGAACACAACCCCTTGCTATTGCTAGTGGTGACTTCAATGCAGATGGAAAAGTCGATTTAGCCACAGCCAACAATGGATCGGGCAATGTTTCCGTATTGTTTGGAAGTGGCAATGGCAGCTTTGGCACTTCCACTAATTTTGTTGTGGGAGCCAGTCCCCAAGGTATTGTTGCAGGGGATTTTAACAAAGATGGCTTATCCGATTTAGCTACGGCGAACTTTGACGGTCAAAACACCTCGATTCTGCTGAATACATCTCCGGCGGTAAATTTCGGTGCTCCAACTTACAGTGCCACTGAAGGAACCGCGGACACGGTAGTTAATATTCCCGTTACTATCAGCGACACTCCCGACGCTGCTGTAACAGTACCGATCGCAATTAACCCCAGCAGCACAGCCACCCAAAATTCAGACTACACCATTTCCCCGACCTCAATTACCTTCCCCGCAGGTGCAACAGGCGCGGCACTCACCCAGAATGTTGCAGTTACTATCAAACCCGACGTCTTAGCAGAAAATGCCGAAACCGCAATTCTCAACTTTGGCACAATTGCCGGTGGCGTTGCGGGTACAACCAAACAAACAACACTAACTATTGCTGCTAACGGTACTGTTTCCTATGCGGTTGCTGCGGGTATTGCGAGCATTCCCGAAGGCGATAGCGGCACAAAACCTCTAACTTTTACTGTGACTCGCAGCGGAGACACTGGCGGGGCAAGTAGCGTCAATTATGCGATCGCCGGAACTGCTATCAACGTCAGCGATTACAACAACATCGGCGGCACTTCTGGGGCAACTGCTGTTACTGACACAATTAATTTTGCCGCAGGTGAAACAGCCAAAACTATTACTCTGGATGTGTTAGGCGACACCATCGTTGAACCCGATGAAACAATTACCGTCACTCTATCAAGTCCCACAGGCGCGGGCGTAGCACCGACAATTACCACTGCTACCGCCACCACAACTATTACCAATGATGATCAGGTTGGTGTTACTGTTAACCCAGTTACACCATTGACTACGACTGAAGTCGGCGGTAAAGCTACTTTCACAGTCAAACTTAATTCTCAACCGAGTGCTAACGTTACTTTTGGTTTGAGCAGTTCCAACACAGCAGAGGGAACCGTTTCGACTAATAGCTTAACTTTCACTCCGGCTAACTGGAGTGCACCGCAAACAGTAACAGTGAATGGTGTTGACGATTTGGTAGCTGATGGAAATATAGTTTACAAAATTGTCACAGCGGCTGCTGTCAGCACCGATACCAATTACAACAGCCTGAATCCCGACGATGTGGATGTCACCAACAGCGACAATGAAACTCCGGGAATTACTGTCAATCCGACGGCGGGATTAACTACGGGTGAAGATGGTAGCAAAGCTAATTTTGCTGTGGTTTTGAATACTAAGCCAACTGCTAATGTGACTATCGGTTTGAACAGTTCCAATGTGGCTGAGGGAACTGTTTCGACTAATAGTTTGACTTTCACTCCGACCAACTGGAATACAGCGCAACCAGTGACAGTAACTGGGGTTGAGGATAGCATAGTTGACGGCGATATTGACTACAAAGTTATTACGGCTGCTACTGTTAGTACAGATCCGAATTACAGTAACAAAGATGTAGCAGATGTTGGTATTAGCAATAAGGACAATGATTCGGCTGGTGTTTCTATTAGTGTTGCCGAAACGAAAGCTACAGAAGGCGGGGCGAATGGCAGTTACAGTGCGGTGCTGAAATCGCAGCCGATCGCACCTGTAACTCTCACTCTCACAACAGGTGGTCAGATTGATGCGATCGCGCCGATAACTTTCACACCCAATAATTGGAATGTATCTCAACCGGTTACGGTGAAAGCTGTTGATGATGCGATCGTCGAAGG
>JAYTZD010000186.1:0-3829 GCA_043742065.1 Oscillatoriales bacterium | reverse complement strand
CAGCGCCGGCATCCTGTACCCAAAGTTCGGGTACTTTGGCATTCGGTTTCAGCACTAGCTGGTTAAAATTAACCTTAGCAATAGTCTGGACTGCTTGGGTAATAGCACCCAAGACGGTTTGAGGTTTGTGGGGTGGCTGCGGTGGGGTCATATTTCGCTGTGGACTACGATCGAGCGATCGGCTCTTGGACTATTCTACTCCGAACTTTTGGCTAATTTCGGAATCACGCCACACTCAGGGTAATTTTCTCCTGGGTGCGATCGATTTTGGGGCTACCAAGGATCACATCGCTTGAGCGAGCCAATCTAACTGTAGGATACATTATGCTAACTAATATCAGTCTTGTCATTGAAGCTTGTCAACAATTAAATATCATCTATGAAATCCTCACCCCCAACCAAAACTTAATCAGAATTCAAAATTGCGGTCAAGAGTATTACTTTGTTAATTACTGTACACCATTTGACAGCGCACCAATAATAGAAATATTTAAAGACAAAGAATATACCTATCAATTGTTGCAAGGGAACATTAGAACTCCTCAAACCGTCGGTTTCGTGTCTCCTTTTTGCGATGAAAAGTATCGCCAATATTTGACTTTGCCAGATTGTGCACAAATTGCGATCGAGGTGAGTAAAATATTTCCCATACCCGTGATTATCAAGAAAAATCGTGGTTCCGCTGGAAACAATGTATTTCTGTGTGAAACCCATGAGCAAATTCAATCAGCCATTGAAACTGTATTTAATGTCAATAGCAAAGATTATGACTACATTTGCCTAGCTCAAGAATATATCGATATCCGCCATGAATATCGGGCAGTATTTTTCAATAAAAAGCTAGTTTTGCTGTATGAAAAAGATAAATCAGGTGCTAAATTTATGGGTAATTTAAGCCCGCTGCACTGGGAGGGAGCAAAAGCTAAGCATATCATTGATTCCAAGATTGTCTCGAAGATTGAAAGCTTTGTGCAGCCAGTGTTTGCGGAAATTAGTGTGAATTATGGTGGGTTTGATATTGCGATCGACCAAAATGGCGATTACTGGTTAATTGAAATTAATTCAAGTCCCAATTACGATATATTTGTGAGAGATAACGATCGCCAAATTGTCGTAACAATGTTTAAAGACATTCTAGAGAGCTTGGTTGTTAACAAAACACCGTAAATGATGGATTTGAGAAATGCGCTATAATCAACTAAATCCGAATCTCACAAAAGTAACAGCAATGACAACAAAAGTGTTAGAACTAGAGGGAACCTGGGAAGAGATTCTCACCCAAGCAGCAAAATTTACTGGACGCAGAGTCCGCATCATCGTTCTTGCTAACAAAGATGAAGAAGCACTCCCATCTCCAGAAGAAAGCTTTCGGCAAGCATGGCTGGAAATCAAAACAGGAAAAACTAGACCTGTATCGGAACTGTGGGATGGAATTGATGCAACGATCGAGATGATGGAGTCTCTGCCAGAAAATTTACAGCAGCAAGTAGCAGAATACTTGAAAGAGTATATCGCAGACTTAAAAGACGAACTTCAATGGGACGAATCTTTTCAAAAGACGCAACCGCAACTTGTGGCTGCGGCTCAACGCGCAAAACAAGAAATTGCTCTTGCTGACGAATCGTTGAAGTCAGCAGAAGAGTGTTTTCGCCAAGGATGGGAAGAAGCAATGACAGGGCAGACTGTGCCACTTTCTGAACTGTGGGAGGGAATTGATGCAGAATAATCCTCCTTTAAGGCAGATTATACCGACGCGAGAATTCCAACGCGACTTGCGCGCTCTCTCGAAAAAGTACCGCCATATTCGATCGGATGTTCAGCCGATTATTGAAAAACTGCAAGCTGGAGAGTTGCTGGGAGTTCCGATACCTGGGACTGGTTACGAGATATTTAAGGTGCGTGTTAAAAACAGCGACATTCAAAAAGGAAAAAGCGGTGGATATAGATTCATTTACTACCTTCAAACAATGACAATCGTTATCTTGATTGCTATTTATTCAAAATCCGAACAATCAGACATTGCCTCCGATCGAATTTTAGCAATTATCAGCGAATTTAACGAGTTGATTGAAGACGCAGGAGAAACGACAGAAGAAATACAAAATAACGACTAAAATCTATAATTAACTAAATTCAAATATTGAAAAAAGCACAAGGTAACGGAGGAGACGGCAGTGCCGTTTCCCTACCCTAAAATAATCAACGGAGGACACGGCAGTGCCGTTTCCCTACCCCAAAATAATATTGTAGGGACACGGCATTGCCGTCTCCTGATTTCTTTATATCACATTCTCTCCAACACCTGAATTCCCAACAATCCTAACCCCAACTTCAAAGTCCGCGCCGTCAAATCGCACAAAACTAACCGCGAACTCCTCAACGGTTCCTCAGCTTTCAAAACCGGACATTGTTCAAAAAATTGATTGAATTTCTGACTCAATTCAAACAAATACTGACAAATTCGATTCGGCAATAAATCTCCATCCACAGCATTAATAACTTCATTTAATTGCAATAAATGCTTGGCTAATACCAACTCCGCATCAGACTCCAAAATTACTTTCGCACCAGCATCTAAATTATCAAAATTAATCCCACCTTTGCGACGAATTCCCTGCACGCGCACGTAAGCATACAGCATATAAGGAGCGGTATTTCCTTGCAAAGCCAGCATTTTGTCGTAACTAAAGACATAGTTACTGGCGCGGTTTTGACTTAAGTCGGCGTACTTAACCGCACTCAAACCAACTACCTGAGAGACGTTAGTAATAAACTCTTCTGTTTCTTGTCTTTCTTCTGTTTCTAATCTCTCTTCCAAATCTGCACGGGTTCGCACGATCGCCTGATCGAGCAAATCCTGCAACCGCACAGTGTCCCCAGAACGAGTTTTCAGCTTTTTGCCATCCTCTCCGCATACCAAACCGAAGGGAACATGAACAATATTAACATTGTCTGGAATCCAATTGGCTTTTCTCGCTACTGCAAATACTTGAGCAAAATGGTTGGCTTGTCCTGAATCGGTGACATAAATTATGCGTTTTACACCGTCTTCTTTGATTCGGTAGCGTATGGCGGCTAAATCGGTGGTGGCGTAGTTGTAACCGCCGTCGGTTTTTTGGACAATTAGTGGCAGTGGTTCGCCTTCAAAGTTGGTGAAACCGTCTACAAATACGCATTTTGCACCGTCACTTTCTACTAGCAAACCGAGACTGGTTAAATCTTCGACTACTGCGGGTAATAAGGGATTGTAAAATGATTCGCCGCGTTCGGTTAATTTGATGTCGAGCAAATCGTAGATTACTTTAAATTCGCGGCGGGATTGATCGCATAGCAATTTCCAAGCACGATTGGTGTCTGCGGCACCGGCTTGCAGTTTTACTACTTCTTGTCTCGCGGTTTCTTTGAAGGTTTCATCTGCATCAAATCGCTGCTTTGCTTGGCGGTAAAATGCGACTAAATCGCCTAAATCTAGGGCATCAGCGGTTGTTAATGCTTCGGGGTGAACTTCGCGCAAATAGGCGATGAGCATTCCGAATTGAGTGCCCCAGTCGCCGATGTGGTTGATTCTGATGACATCGTGGCCGAGAAATTCGAGGATGCGGGCGATCGCATCGCCGATGATTGTCGATCGCAAGTGTCCGACGTGCATTTCTTTGGCGATATTCGGACTGGAAAAGTCGATCGCGATTCTCTGAGGCGCTTCTATTTCAGAAATCCCCAAACGGGAGTCGATCGCGATCGCCCTAACTTCCGCTTCCAAATAAGCCGGTTTCAGCTTTAAATTGATAAAGCCTGGGCCGGCAATTTCTGGGGTTTCGCAGATGTCGGC
>JAYTZD010000185.1:0-3832 GCA_043742065.1 Oscillatoriales bacterium | reverse complement strand
AGGAGAATTTATGAAACGCAATGATTTGCTGAATGATGTTTTACCCAGAGATTTTCAAGAAACAATTGAGTTAGCACAAATGCTTTGGCGGCGCCACCCAATCCCGGTGCAGCTATTTCTAGTAATGTGCTTTAACTTGATAATTGCACCCGCTGTTTATGCGGCTGCGGATGAAGGTTTGACCAAAAAAGCTGCATGGGGGTTAAGTCTCTTGGGTTTAGTAATCGTCGGACTCGCAGTTTATTTATTTGTCGTGATTTTTCAGCCGGAAAGATTCTAGGCAAATATCGCCAATCAACAATTACCAAGTACCTAATCTTTGAGTTAAGTGATTTATGAGAGAATTAATCAGAGCGATTCGCGTTACTTTAGTGCTGTGGGGAATCACGGCAATTATTTATCCCTTGATCCTGTTAGTAATCGGTCAAGTTGCTTTCAATTCGCAGGCAAATGGCAGCTTGATTACTAAGCAAGGAGTTGTAGTTGGTTCTGCTTTAATCGGTCAGTCTTTTACCTCGGAAAAATATTTTTTGAGTCGTCCCAGTACCACAAATTACAGCAGCTTTGCAACCGATAATTATGACCCAACAAAAGCAGATAACTTAAGTCAGAGAACAGGTGTTTCAGGAGCTAGCAACCTTGCTCCTAACAACTCGGATCTGCTGAAACGGGGGAATGAGAAAGATGGTTTTCAGGGCGTTCAAGTAGAAATAGACCGTCTCAACAAAGCTGGGATTAAACCGATCGCCGATTTGGTATATACTTCCGGCTCTAGCCTCGATCCCCATATTAGCGAAGAGGCGGCTCGATCGCAAGTTGAACGGATCGCAAAAGTGCGATCGGTCAATCTCAATCAAGTAGAAATGTTGGTAGCCAAAAATACAGATGGCAGATTTCTAGGAATTTTCGGCGAACCGGGAGTTAACGTCCTCAAACTGAATTTGGCTCTCGACGGTTTATAATACTCAGTAGTCAGTGGTCAGTTGTTCTTGGTTATTGGTTATTTGTTATTTGTAGCAACCGCCAACTGTCAACTAACAACTGCCAACTGCCAACTGCCAACTGACAACTACCAACTGTCAACTGACAACTGACAACTACCAACTGACTATTTAGCTTATGATTCATACTAGCGAGATCCCAAACGATCCGAACGCGGTTTACGTTCAATCAAACCGCACTTACGATCGCACCCGCCGCCGAGGAAAGCACAAAATATTTATCGGTATGGCCCCCGGTGTCGGCAAAACTTTCAAAATGCTGGAAGAAGGGCACAGGCTCAAATCTGAAGGCATTGATGTCGCCGTCGGACTGTTAGAGACTCACGGGCGGAAAGAGACAGTCGCTAAAAGCGAGGGACTGGAAATAGTGCCGCGAAAACAAATGCAGCGAGGCGTAAAAACTCTAACAGAAATGGATACAGAAGCTGTCATAGCACGCTGCCCTCAGCTAGCATTAATAGACGAACTGGCTCATACAAATGTTCCCGGTTCTCTCCTAGAAAAGCGATATCAAGATGTCGAGCAAATTCTGAATGCTGGCATTGACGTTTTTTCCACCCTCAACATTCAACACATAGAAAGTCTCAACGATTTAGTAGCTCGAATTACCGGAGTTGTCGTCCGAGAAAGAGTGCCCGATCGCGTGCTCGAAGAAGCAGACGAAGTAATCGTTGTTGATATCACACCGGAAACCTTAGAAGAACGGCTGCTAGAAGGCAAAATCTACGCTCCTGAAAAAATTCAACAATCTTTGGAAAACTTTTTTCAGCGGCGTCATTTAATTGCTTTGCGAGAACTAGCACTGCGGGAGGTAGCAGATAGTGTTGAAGACGATGGAGCAATTTTAAAAGGTCAATCTTGCAACATTCACGAACGAGTTTTAGTATGCGTTTCAACTTATCCCAATTCTTTGCAACTGATGCGGCGGGGTGGGAGAATTTCTAACTACATGAATGCTCCCTTTTATGCTTTGTTTATAGATAACCCAGATCGATTTTTAACAAAAGATGAAAGCTTGCACGTTGAAACTTGTCAGAAGCTTTGCCAAGAATTTAACGGGCAATTTCTGCGGGTACAGAGTGCAAATATAGCTAAAGCAATTTCCGATATAGCTCAAGAGTATCGCATTACTCAAATTGTGATTGGCGAAAGCCAGCAATCTCGCTGGAAATTGCTGCTGCGGGGTTCTTTGACTCAACAGTTAGTGCGATCGCTCAAACACGTAGATTTACATATCATCGCTACCGAAAAAAGTCCGTAGTCATTAGTCATTAGTCATTAGTCATTAGTCATTAGTCAGTAGTCAGTAGTCAGTAGTGGTGAGTTATTAATTGTGAATTATCATTTGTGAGTTATTAGTTGTGAGTTGTTAGTCATTTAGCAGAAAAACTGCAACTTTCGGAGGATAGCTACATCTAGCTGACGGCCGATACGCCATTCATTTTTATCTGTCAAAATTGCACTTGTTAAAGCTGATTAAAAGTGCGATCGCCATGGTGGATAGTTACATTCTCAACTTGCTAGTTATTGGCATCCTTTTGCTGACCGTTACCTTGGGTTCAGGATGGATTTCCCGATTGCCTGTATCTTATGCCTTAATTTATCTAGTTGTCGGTATCGGATTGGGGCCCTACGGCGTCAAGCTGATTGACTTGCGTCCCGAAGCTCAATTTTTAGAAAGACTCACAGAATTTGTAGTTATTGTTTCTCTGTTCAGTTGCGGCTTAAAAATGAATCGCCCGCTGCAACTTTGGGCTTGGAATTCCACAGCGCGGCTGATCGGCTTTTTAATGCCAATTTCGATTTTTGCTGTTGCTGCGATCGGTCATTGGTTTGTGAAATTAGATTGGGGCGCGGCGATTTTATTGGGAGCAATTCTTGCACCCACAGATCCAGTTTTAGCCTCAGAAGTTCAGTTAGCTAATCTAGACGATCGCGATGAATTGCGTTTTGGTTTAACATCGGAAGGCGGTTTGAACGATGCTTTAGCTTTTCCCTTTGTTTATTTTGGCCTTTATGCGCTAAAAGATGGTAATATGCCCAACTGGTTTTCGCAGTGGGTAGCAGTTGACTTGATTTGGGCGATCGCCTCCGGTATAGTTATGGGAATATTAGTAGCTAAAGCCGTCACCTGGATCGATCTAAGACTCCAGCGTTACCGACCCGCCGACGAACTAATGGAAGATTTCATTGCGCTGAGCACAATTCTGCTCACCTATTCCCTGACAGAAGTAGTCAACGGCTACGGATTTCTGGCAGTCTTTGTAGCAGGAATTGTAGTGCAGCGCAGTTACCGAAACCCCGAAAAACCGCTTTCCCAACTGCACTTTACCGAGCGCATTGAAAAATTAATGGAAGTAGCAACTATCTTATTACTAGGTTCGCTCCTGCGCCTAGAACCTATGCTCGCATTTGGAGGCTACTCCCTCTTAGTAGCTGGATTGTTAATTTTTTTAATTCGCCCTGTGGGAGCTTGGATTAGCACGATCGGCAGTCCTTTGCATCCGGCTAGCCGCTGGCTGTGCGGTTGGTTCGGGATTCGGGGCGTCGGTTCTATCTATTATCTTACCTATGCTTTTGGCAAAGGTTTAAAAGGCGAAACCGCCGAGAAAATTGCCTGGATTACCTTTACAACGATTGTAATTTCTGTGATTGTACATGGCATCAGCTCTACGCCGTTAATGAACTGGTACGATCGCAGCATTAAACCTCAAGTACCAGATTTAATTTAATTCAGTAAGGTGCCTGACTTTAATAGTCCTGGACGTAATTGTCACACAATAATCGACTTGTAGGGTGCGTCATATCAATTCCGGTTGCACTCCTTATGA
>JAYTZD010000184.1:0-3833 GCA_043742065.1 Oscillatoriales bacterium | reverse complement strand
CGGCAAATTCTGCGTCAAATCTGAATAGTTCACCTAGTACAAATAACGACCCACAGACGGCTAATATTTCGGGTATGTCAGTCGAAACAAATCCAGATTCAGACGATGCAGACAGAACATCAGACACCGCTCAAGCCGCACCTTTGAGGCTCGTCGAAACGGCATTTTTGGCAAGTACCGCTAGCTTAATTTGGCTAGTCAATTACTACTTTCCCCTAGGCCCTTTGCTGCGAGTATTTTTTCCCATACCGATCGCCCTTGTCTACCTGCGCTGGGGCAAACGAGCCGCTTGGATGTCAGCTTTAGTCTCCGGTTTATTACTATCGGTACTCATGGGCCCAACCCGCAGCATATTATATGTGATCCCTTTCGGAGTTATGGGAGTAGCCCTCGGAGGATTGTGGCGGCGCCAAACCACAAGTTGGTCTGTTTCGATTAGTTTGGGTGGGCTAATTGGGACTTTTGGCTTCTTTTTTCGGTTGTGGCTGTTATCAGCCTTGGTAGGTCAAGATTTATGGGTTTACATCACCGCCCAAGTTACAGAGATGGTGGAATGGGTATTTGTGAAATTCGGTTGGCTAAGTGTGCCGAGTTTAAATACCATTCAGGCGATCGCCGCAGGCATGATTTTAGTTAATAATATTGTCTATTTATTCGTAGTACATTTAGTAGCTTTGCTATTATTAGATCGTTTAGGAAATCCCATTCCCAGACCACCGCGTTGGGTACAAATCTTGATTGATTACGAAGAATAATTATGGGGAATTGGGAATTGTTGACTGTTGACTGTTGACTGTTAACAAATTACCAATAACAAATTACCAATAACAAATTACCAATTCCCAATTCCCGATTCCCGATTCCCAATTTCCAATTCCCAATTATGATTAACATTTATACGCAAATTGAACAAGGTCAAAAGTGGCTAGAACGCTATCGGGGAAAAAAACCGATATTTGCCTGCATTTTAGGATTTACAGACACAGGCTTAATTCCCGGTATTTCCGCCGCCGGTGCAACTCCGCGCGATCGCCAATTTACCTGTTTAGCAGACGCAGAATTCTTGTATAACGGCCCCCAAACCCAGCCTCAATATCCCCTACCACCCCTAGAAGCAGGCGCATCCCCCGTACTCATATCTCGCGCTGTAGTCGAGGCTTTGGACATTCCCCTTTACCTATTTAACGCTGGTTTACCCCTGATCCCTCCCGTACCTGCGATCGATTTAGGCGGCACTCCAGCCAAGTGTCTGACTTCTGGGAATGCTTTAGAACTCGAAACAGTCAAACATTTGCTGGAACAAGGATTAATTTGGGGAGCTAAATTAGCAGCCATAACCAATGATAGCTACCTCATTTTAGGGGAGTGCGTGGTTGGGGGAACGACTACCGCTTTGGCTGTGCTAATGGGTTTAGGTATAGCTGCGGCCGGAAAAGTTAATAGTAGTCACCCTCAGTGCAATCACGCTCAAAAATTGGCTGCGGTGACGACGGGACTCAACATTGCTGGCTGGGAATTTGAAGGAAAAAAAATGTCTCCTCTCGAATTAGTCGCGGCTGTGGGCGATCCGATGCAGATAGTAACGGCCGGAATGGCGATCGCGGCAAGTCGAACCTGTGGCGTAATGCTAGCTGGTGGTACTCAAATGCTGGCAGTTTACACTTTGATGGATGCTATAGCCCGCGAATATCATCTTATATGGCATCCAGAACAAGTCGTGGTGGGGACTACGGGTTGGGTGGCTGAAGACAGTACAGGGGACACCATAGGTCTCGCTAATCATATCGGTGGTGTATCTTTGTTAGCTGCACAGCTAAGTTTTGCAGGTTCTCGCTACCCGCAATTGCAAGCTTACGATCGCGGATATGTCAAAGAAGGTGTCGGTGCGGGCTCGTGTGCGATCGCATCTCATCTCATCGCAAATTGGAATTCCCATCAACTCCTAGAAGCCGTTGAAAAATTAGCCTCGCAGTGTGAAATTAAATAATTTATGCCCAATGCCCAATGCCCAGGAATACTTTACTTACCCGAAAAAGGCTATAGTCTATCTTTGTGAAAGCATTCTTCTTGACAGCAACTGTTCTTCCAAGGCCGCAATTCGATTGTAAGCTGCTGTTAGCTGAGCTGTTAAACGCTGGATTTGAATCTCGGATGTCAGTTCTTTTTCTAGATTTTGAGAATTCTTGTCGAAGTAGCTATCATCTAACAGGATGTCTTTGTGATCCATCATCCCGTCAAGACTACTATAGTTTTGATAAGACGAAATCATGTCAGTTCCTTCCATTCTCGATCGCTCATTTTTTTGCTGGGACAGCTTGGTTTCATTAGCTGATTGCAATAAAGTTTGATTCATATTTTCAATGAGCTTATACAGAGCATCCACTTGTTGAGTCAATAGTGATACTTGTTGACGAAGCGCTTCCATAAAGCAATCCTGTGTATGTTAAGTTATATTTCTACATCTTAAGTAACTCTTGACATAACTACGATTTATCACTACATTATTTAATTTTTGAGCCTAAAGTTGTGCTATAAATCGCGTATTAGTCGATCGCACCGAGGACGACTGAAGCTGATCCGGGCTGAAACCATCTAAAACCAGCACCCAGAATTGCATCTTTCTCCCTCCTTCCTGCTTCTGCTATACTATCAACATTTAGAAAAGCGCATTCAAAAGTGAAACGAAGGTCTTTGCTACTGGGGACAGCAACCCTAACATTAAGTCAATTGGCGGCAGGATGCGACTCCAAGCCTAGTCTCAAAATTCGATCGCTCAAAAATGCGATTCCAGCCCAACTCGTAACTAAGTTTAGCCGAGATTCAAAGCCATCTTCAGTTTTGCAAGTAACGCAGTCAACACAATTAGCAGAATTGTTCGCCCTGTTGCAGGATTGGAAACGGCTTCCCCAATCCAAAGATCAAGCTGACTTAGTGATGCTAGGAGATTACTGGCTGACTTTAGCAATTCGGCAAAAATTGATTAAGCCAATTGATCCAAAGAAAATTTCTAATTGGCCACAAATTCCCGAAAGATGGCGAACACTCGTCAGGCGCAACGATGACGGTCAATTAGACCCAAAAGGTAAAATTTGGGCCACACCTTACCGCTGGGGAAATACAGTAATTGCCTATCGAACTGACAAATTCAAGGCTTTGGGATGGACTCCGACGGATTGGAGCGACCTGTGGCGTGAGGAATTGCGCGATCGTATTTCTCTACCAAACAACGCCAGAGAAGTCATTGGTTTAACTTTAAAAAAATTAGGTAAATCCTACAATACCCAGCAATTAGATCAAGTTCCCAATCTCAAAACAGAACTAACCAAATTAAATCAGCAAGTTAAACTTTATAGTTCCGATGCTTACCTACAACCTTTGATTTTAGGTGATACTTGGTTAGCCGTCGGTTCATCAGCAGACGTGCTACCACTATTGCAAACTCAGAAAGACATCGCCATAGTAATTCCTGTTTCTGGAACCGCACTTTGGACAGATTTGTGGGTAGAACCAGTTTCGGCAAATCCAATACCTTTAGTACAAGAATGGATTGATTTCTGTTTGAAACCTTCAGTTGCACCTCAATTATCTTTGTTGAGTAAAGTTAGTTCACCGATAATTGTCGGGATGAAACCGGAGGATTTACCAGCGGATATTCGGACAAATTCTGTATTATTACCCGATGCCAAGATTCTAGAACGTAGCGAGTTTCTATTGCCTTTTGGGGATGCTGGAATTGCACAATATCGATCGCACTGGCAAGCAATGCGGAAGCTCAAATAATATCAAATCCGTTTGCATCGGAATGATCTAAACGGAGGAGACGGCAGTGCCGT
>JAYTZD010000183.1:0-16100 GCA_043742065.1 Oscillatoriales bacterium | reverse complement strand
CTGCCGTATCCTAATTACCCAGATTAATGGTAGGGAAACGGCACTGCCGTATCCTAATTACCCAGATTAATGGTAGGGAAACGGCACTGCCGTGTCCTAATTAGTAAGAACCTGTTGGCGTAGAAAACATTGTGACTAAAAAACTTACCAGTGCTGCATCTACATCAGAATTACCTGTCAGCAAATCACCGAAAAATACCGCGCCTCTGATAGATAATTCGCGCCTCCAATTAGCACTCAAAGAAAAGCTCAAAAGAGGCATAAACCTCAATGGAGAATTTCATCTGCCTTGTGTTCCTTCGATGCTAGATGATTATCTCAAATTGCTGTCAGATTTCTTGAAACTTGTTGGACAAAATCTCGGCAATCCCGAAACTGAAAGTTTGAAAACATTGCTTGGTAATGCCTTAGCTGAAGGATTCAAACAGTCGCCGCACGCTACTTTGATTGTGTCATATTTTCCGGCAAATCCCCAAACTGGCTTAAGCGGGGGAGTTACCATCAATACCAAGATTCAAATTCAATCTATGGCGGATAAGTATCATAATTGGCCGCAGATTCGTCCTGAACCTTTATTTGGTAGTCATCCTGATGCGAAGGTGATGGCGATTGTGGCGGGATTACCGGAAGCGGGGAAATCACCGATTTTGGATGTCGGTGCGGGGCCTGGACGCAATAGTCTGCCTTTGGCGAGGTTGGGCTATGCTGTAGATGCGATCGAATTAACACCCATTTTTGCTGAGAAATTGTCAGCCGTAGCCACAGCAGAAAATTTGCCAGTTACTGTCACCCAAGGAGATGTTTTAGATCCGTTATTGAGGATAAAAACATATCGGTATAAATTAGCAATTGCGACGGAAGTTCTGTCGCATTTCCGCCACATAGAACAAGTGCGTTTGTTTCTCGGCAAAATGTCTGATTCGGTTTTAAGTGGTGGGTTTATTTTATTCAGTACATTCTTGGCTGTCGATGGATATGAACCAGATGATATGGCAAAACAAATGTCGGAACAGTCTTGGTCTTATTTGATTACTAGACAGGAATTATCAGAGGCGATTGAGGGTTTGCCTTTAGAAATTATATCTGATGAATCGGTAATTGAATATGAACAACAGCATTTACCGAAGGAAGCTTGGCCACCGACAAGTTGGTTTCTGAGTTGGGCTAGCGGGCGTGATTTATTTCCGATGCAGGAAGCACCGCCAATGGAGTTACGATGGATATTGGTTAAGCGTTTGTAGGAATAGAAAAATCGGCGATTGAAATCGCGTCTACACACACGAAGTCCGCCTGCGCGGACTAATAAAGAAGGACTAAAAGATTTTTGAGGCAAAATTAATAATTAATTGAGGAAAGAATTAATTGAGGAAGAATCTACATACCCTGCCTCCCAAGGTTTAAGCCAAACTTCTATATTCATACCAAATCCGGCTTAAATATGCCCTTTATTTCTTAGTCCGCGTCGGCGGACTTTGTTTGTGTAGTAGCGGTTTCAACCGCCGACTCAGAAAGGGGGTGGCTAATTGCCCGATCGCCTTAAAAGCAATCCTGGGATAAAATAGAATCACCGGTGGCTTAATCATGTGCAGCACTTCCAAAAAAGCTTGACAAACTTTAGCATCATCTACAAGCGCTTTTAACACCAACTCCATGTACTCAATCACCAGCCGCGTTCCCAAATTTGGTTTAGCACCTGTACTTCCCCGATAGCGGGAATCCTGACTGATCGCAAACGTCCAAGGGATAGTATGTAATTTTGCTAGTTTTTGTTGAAATTGTCGCGCAAAGCCTGTTAAATCGCCTTCTGGATGTCGCTCTCTGTGCTTTTGCAAACATTCATCTAACATCTGAGCATCCAGTGCAGCAACTGTCATTCCCTGTCCGTAAATTGGGTTGAAAGCGCAAACAGCATGACCGATAATTAGCAAGTTTTCAGGGTGACGGGGGAGGCTTTCGTAGTGACGCAAACGGTTCTCAGTACCTCGATAACTCGAAATAGGAGTTAGCGGTTTTGCGTCTTTAATTGCATTATAAATTAGTGGAGTTGGGAGAGTGCGGGCAAATTCTACAAAACCTGTTTCATCTGCGGGGGGATAATCACGATCGCCTCCACCAAGAGTTACCAACCAGCGATCGCCTTCGATCGGGAAAATTGCACCGCCACGAGTGCGAAATGGTGGTGCTGTGGTCACAAATACTGCCGATTTATCTGACAGTCGATCGCTGCATTTATAGATGCAAGTGGCATAGCCGACAAAAGCGTTAATCACGGTTTCTTGAGGTGGTAGATAGCCAAGTTTTTCCAACCATTTAGGTGTTTGAGAAACTTTGCCACTAGCATCGACTACTAAATCTGCATTGACATTTTCTGTATGAATATTGGCTGGGTTTTGCCGATCGCGCAAACGCACCGATACTCCTGTCACTTCCGGGCGATCGGGATTTAGCAGCAATCCCGTGACGGTTCCTCCTTCTTGAAAATGCACGTTGGTATTTTCAGCTAATCTGCGGCGAATTACCCAATCTAGTAAATCCCGACTGAACATAGTTAGATCGCTATCATCTGGTGCAAATTGCGGTGCCCAACCTGCGGGACTAAACCAGGCGATGGACTTGGGATCTAAGATAGCAGAACCAGCAGCTACAAGTTCATTTTGTAAGCCGGGAAATAACTGTTCCAGGATAATTTTTCCTTGATTTAAAAGGATGTGAAGGTGACGGGATTGAGGAATACCAGGGCGGGGTGTAGGTTTTTCTGGGAAAAAGTCTCGTTCAATGATGGTTACTCGATCGAAGTGTTTTGCTAATACCCTAGCAGCCAGTAATCCTGCTAGACTACCGCCAATAATCAGTGCATGACTTTCGCGTTGTATAATCAAATTATTTGAAGGTTAAGTGGTCTAAAAGTAATTGATGATGAACCCAAGCTATCTTAATTATCCAGCCGAAGAGGTATCAATCAGAAACATTTTTGTTTTTTCGCAAAGCTTTGTAATCGTAGTCTGTCGCAAATTGAATTTGTCCGCTTAAATCAAGTAGGTTCCGCTTTTTACGGGTGCGAATTAATTCTTGCAAAGCAAAGTCAATCAGTTCTTTTTCTGTCTTGAAATTGGTTAAGCGAAAAGCTTCTTGAACCAATTCTTCATTAAGTTCAACGGGGATTTTCATGGTTAATATATTTGATTCTCTAATTAATTATGGCATAGCCTCAGACTAACCAAAGAAACCGGGTTTTTTAGGAGCTAAAGGCTTTGATGCAATATCTCGGTAAAAAACCCGGTTTCTGACTACTTGTCAACCAAAGAAACTGGGTTTTTAGCAGTTTTTACGAGGTTTAACGCATCTTTTCAGCAAAAACCCGGTTTCTGACTACCCCAAGCGCTCCACTATCGTTTCATATAGCACAATTATCGCACAATTGACACCTAGCCACAGACATATTTATACACTTCCGACTGTAGGGGGATGCTTTCGCTCGTTTGTCAGGTGATGCTTGGGATTGAGGGCAGAAAACAGAAACCATACATTAGCCGATCGCGCGCCAGCTCATATTATGCAAACCCCCACCTGAACGAGGAATATACTATGTATCAAAACTTGCCAATAACTTCACAACTGTATAATATCAGTCTCTGGCTCGCCCAAGTGCCAGTAGATCGCACTTTAAACACAACTCCAAGCACCGCAGAAGACGCAGCACTCTTGTATTCTGGGCCACAATTTTTTATCGCCTTAATCGCAGGAGTCGTGCTGGCTTTCGCTTTCCAACTCTTGCTAACTAACTTATCAGTAGCAGCAGGGCTTTCTTACATGGGGAATCAATCCCATGACAGTTCTGATTCTGACAGTGACAGCCCTCCAGTGCAACACATCGGTAAAAAGGTAGGAACTTGGACGCTAATCACCGTTACGATAGCCCTATTCTTCGCCTGCTTGCTAGCAGTTAAACTGAGTTTGATTAGCAGCCCCGTTTTAGGTGCGATCGTCGGTTTAGTCGTGTGGGGCACCTACTTCTGTATGCTGGTGTGGGTGAGCTCCACCACCGTCGGTTCTTTGGTCGGTTCCGTTATTAACACCGCAACATCAGGCTTTCAAGCGATTGTCGGTACCGCAGCAGCAGCCTTGGGCGCAAAAGCAGCCAGCAATCAAGTGGTGGCTACAGCCAAAGCAGCAGCAGCAGCAGTGGGCCATGAGCTCGGTAGCGCGATCGATCCTACAAGTTTACGGGAAAACGTCGAAGACTACATCCAAGGCCTGAAACCGCCGGAATTAGACATCAAAGGGATGCGGAGTGAGTTTGAAAAGTTGCTCAATGATCCACAACTTAAGTCTATTGCGGGCGAAAATTTGCCAAATCTCGATCGCCAAACCCTGGTAGATTTAGTCAGTTCGCGATCGGACCTATCAAAACGCGATGTCAACCGCATTGTAGACCAACTCCAAGATGCTTGGAAACAAGTCGGAAAACAGGGACAGCCCACAGACGGTATCGCCCAATTAGTAGAATATTTCAAATCGGCAAAATCGGGAGAATTGCTCTCAGATAAATTGACAAGTAGGGTAGAAAAAGCCCTAAGTAATCTGGGTGGTCAAACTCCAGGACAAAATCCGACAATGATGTCCCAAGCAACGACAATGGGAGTTAATGCTTTAATGGGAATAGTTTTGGGACGCACAGATATTTCCGACTTTGATGTGGAAAAATTAGTGAGTCAGCTAAAAACAGCCAAAGATAAAGTTAGCCAGCAAACTGATAAAATTAGCGCTCAAGTCCAAGGCGAACCAGAAGCTTACAGTTCCATTCGCGCCGACGTAGAAAACTACTTGCTGAATGCTTATTCCTGGCAAATGAACCCGCAAACTATCGAGCGCGAATTTCGAGAAGTGCTCTACGATCCCAGCGCCGATCCGGGAACAGTTCGCCGCGAAATAGAAAAACTCAACAAGTCAAGGTTTGCGGAAATCCTTGCCAGCAGAGGAGTGTTTACTCAAAGCAAAATCAAAGAAATTGTCAATGAGTTGGAAGCAATTAGACAGCGAGTTTTAAACACTGTTGTTTTTGCGGAGGAACAAGAAAAATCTCGCGATTTGCAGTGGCGATTGGAAACTTATTTGAAGTTGACGCCAAAAGAGGAACTGACAGCAGCAGCTATTGGTAAGGATTTCCAGCCAATTCTCGCAGATTCTGATGCTACTTATGAACAGTTGCGCGATCGGCTTGCCCCTTACAATCGCGATAGTTTTGTGCAAATTATCCGAGGCCGTGAAAACTTTGGTTTCCAGGAAGTAGAAGAGATTGTCAAAGAATTGGAAAGGACAAAAGATGTAGTTTTGGCAGATGCTCAAGGTCTGCAAGAAGCAGCTAAAGTTCGCATCGATAATCAGTGGCAAAAAATGCAAGAATACTTGCAGTCTACGGGTAAATCCGAACTCAATCCCGAAGGTATTAAGCGGGATTTCAAAACCCTGTTAGAAAATCCAGAAGCGGGAATGTGGGCGCTGAGATCGAGAGCTTCTAAGTTCGATCGCGAAACCTTGGTAAAATTGCTATCTCAGCGGAAAGACCTCAGCGAAGACCAAGTGAATCAACTCCTCGACAGCGCTGACGAGACATGGCACAGCGCGCTGAATGCACCACAAAAGATCGCTGACAAAGCTAAGGAACAGTACGACGAAACAACTACTGCGCTGGCAGATTATCTGCGAAATACTGGCAAATCGGAACTGAATCCTGAAGGTATTCAGCGCGATTTGACTAAATTGATGGAACATCCGAAAGAAGGAGCTTTGGCGCTGCGAGGTCGTCTGTCGCACTTTGACCGCGATACTTTGGTAAAACTGCTTTCTCAAAGAGATGATTTGACTGAGGAACAAGTTAATCAAATTATTGACCAAGTGCAAAATACGATCGGTTCGATTGTGAAATCGCCGCGCCGTTTGGCAAGGCGGATGCAAAGTCAAGCGCAAGATTTTCAGGGTGTTTTAGAAGATTATTTGCGGAATACTGGTAAGGATGAATTGAATCCTGAAGCTATCAAGCGCGATTTGCAATTGTTGTTGCACGATCCGAAAGTTGGGGCTTACAGTTTGGGTGAACGGCTGTCGCATATCGATCGCGCTACAGTAGTTTCCTTGCTATCTCAGCGCCAGGATATTTCGGAAGTGGAAGCTAATCGCATTGTCGATCAAGTTTTGTCGGTGCGCGACCAATTCCAACAGCAAATTCAGAAGATTCAGGAGGGTATTCAGTCGGTAATTGATGGGGTTTTGGCAAAGGTTCGCGATTATCTGAATTCGCTCGATCGCCCAGAACTCAATTATGAGGGTATCACGCGGGATGTTCGTAAGTTGTTTGATGACCCGCAGGCTGGATTTGATGCTTTGCGCGATCGACTCTTGCACTTCAACCGCGATACTTTAGTAGCACTGATCAGTTCTCGCGAGGATATCTCTGAAGCAGACGCAAACCGTTTGATCGACCAGATCGAAAAAAGCCGAAACACTGTGCTGCAAAGAGCTGAACGCTTACAGCAAGAAGCACAACTCCGCCTGGAAAGTATTAAATTGCAAGCGGAAAAACAAGCGGAAGAAACTCGCAAAGCGGCAGAAGTGGCGGCTTGGTGGCTGTTTTTTACTGCACTTTCCTCGGCCGTAGCGTCAGCCGGTGCTGGTGCTCTAGCTGTGATCCGGTAAAACTCACATCTTGCACCAATATCAAGAACAGGCAAGATGCCTGTTCATAAAATGCTGATTGAGAATGGTGCAAGATATGAGGTTGATTAACAGAAATTGCGTTATTCGTGTGTAAGTCTGATCGGAAATGGAAAGCGATGGTTTTCCATTTCCGATTTTTTTGATCTAAGAGGTGAAGCTTTTTGCCCTGATTTATCTTCAGCCTTTTGAAGGATCAGGATGCGAAGAATTGAATCTGGGAGCAAGAGACCCAATTGTTTTTGGTCAAAATTATTTCCCGACCACTCCTCCCGTCTCACAGTCTCCCCCTCGATCGCAAAATTTGAGAAAATGCCGATAATGGGGTTGTAACTTGCGAGTCATGCGCTATGAATAGTAAGGAACCCAAGATTGTTACATACTAGATTAATTCTTTTCGGTGATAGCCAGATATCTTAGGGCATACCAATGGCTTTTCCAGGTCAGCCCAACTCAGTTAAAATATACAAATTATGTCGATCGAATGCTAAACGACTTAGATCTAAAACCGAACCAGGCAATTTGCCTACTGGCATCTTGAGGAGAGCCACACGATGCAACTCCGAAAAAAAACACTATTAATCGTCGGTGCAGCCCTAATTTGCCTAATTGTAGTTCTCTATGCCACGGCATCGACTATTTTGCTGCACGATTTTCACAATCTTGAGGCGCAGTATGTCCGCCAGGATGTGGCGCGCGCCATAGAAGCTTTAGATGATGATTTGTCGAATTTAGATACTAGCGCCCAAGATTATGCCGAGTGGGATGATACTTACTCTTTTGTCAATACACAAAGTCAGGATTTTGTCAAGTCAAATTTCGTAGATTCTACATTTGTTTATTTAAGGCTGAATTTATTGGTGGTGCTGGACTCTGAGGGTCGTCCTGTGTTCAGTAAAGGTTTTGACCTGAAGTCAAAAACCCAGACCCCGATTCCCGAAAGCTTACAAAAGCACCTGACTGAGGCACTGCTAGACTCTGGGACAGATTCTGGTGGTGTTCTACCAGCCAAAACAGGGGTGATCACCCTGCCAGAAGCCACGCTGCTAGTTAGCTCAAAGCCCATCCTCAGCAGCAATGCGATCGGGCCTGCTCGTGGCACGTTGATAGTGGGACGCTACCTGGACAACACTGAAGTTGAATTGCTCTCAAAACTGACCCACTTGTCAGTAGATTTTAGGTTGCCGAGTTTAGATTTTAAAGTCGGATCGACCAGCTACTACGGGCCTGGTGCCAAAACGATCGCTAATTCTAAGCAAGAATTGGAAAATCTCAAAATCAGAATTTCCAACCTCAAATCAGTAGAAATTTTAGTCGAGCCACTTAGCAAAAGCTTAGTCGCAGGATATGCTCTGATTCGGGACATCCGTGGTAACCCAGGACTGATGCTGCGAGTAGAGGTAGATCGGGTAATCTATAGCCAAGGTCAAGCCACCTTAGAACTGTTTACTTTATCGATATTGGCCGTAGGTTTAATCTTTAGCGCGATCGCCCTACTATTATTAGAAAAATTGGTTTTAGCCAGATTGCAAGACTTGAGTATCAGCGTCAGCAACATCGCTAGCAATGGCGACTCCGCCTTGCGCGTTCATGTGTCGGGAGCAGATGAACTCTCCAGCTTGGCTGAAACCATCAATCAAATGCTAGAAGCATTAGGCAATTCTCAAGTCGAACGGAATGAAAGTGAAGACCGCTATCGGTTGATGGCTGATAACTCCACCGACATGATCAGCAGACACAACCCGGAAGGTGTTTTTGTTTATGTGTCCCCAGCTTGCAACGCTTTGCTGGGATACGAACCTGAAGAACTGGTTGGCCGCTTCCCCAGGGATTATTTTCACCCAGAAGATTTAGAAAAGCTAGCCAAAGCGCACATGAAATTAATGGCGCTACCAGTTACTTACACCCTTAGCTATCGCATCCGCCGGAAAGACGGCAAGTATATTTGGTTTGAAACTACCAGCCGCACCATTCGTGACGAGGTTTCCGGCGCAGTCCAAGAAATTATCGGCGTTTCTCGCGATATCAGCTTCCGCAAGCAAACAGAACAAGAATTGCGGGAAAGCGAAGCTGCAATTAAAGCTTTGTATCAAGTGACCTCAGCTCCTCGTACAGACCCGTTCAATCGCCTCTCTACCTTCGATTTGCGGCTCCAGGAACTGCTGACGATGGGATGCAGACAGTTCGGGATGGAAGTGGGGGTGTTGTCGGCTATTGAAGGCGAAAACTATCAAATCATGGCGGTTAAGTGTCCAGATGACTCGATCGCGATCGGGCAAGTCTATGATTTACAAAAAACCTTCTGCGTTGCTACAGCCAAGTCAACAGAACCGCTGCACTTCGAGTCGGTGAGGTTTGTGTGCTTGTCCTTCGACACCGACTCGACATTGAATAACGATAACGATGTTGCCTTCAGCATAGAAGCCTACATGGGCATCTCTATCATCGTGGCAGGGAAAATCTACGGTACTTTGTGTTTCTGGAGTGCGACTCCTCTGACAGAACCTTTCAGGGTAGTAGACAGAGAATTGGTGAAACTGATGGCTCAATGGGTAGCTAGCGAACTCGAACGCCAGCAATCAGGCATCCATTTAGCAAAAGCCCGCGACGAAGCACTGGCGGCGACGAGAGCTAAAAGTGAATTTTTGGCAACGATGAGCCACGAAATTCGGACTCCGATGAATGGAGTCATCGGCATGACTGGTTTGCTGCTGGATACTCGCTTAACTTCCGAACAACGAGATTTTGTAGAAACTATCCGCAGCAGTGGCGATGCTTTGTTGACGCTGATTAACGATATTCTAGATTTCTCCAAAATTGAATCTGGGAAGTTTGACTTTGAGGAACATCACTTTGATATCCGTACTTGCATTGAGGAATCTCTGGACTTGGTAGCTGCTAAGGCGGCGCAAAAAAAACTCGAACTGGGTTATTTAATTGATGGTTCTATGCCGGCAACTGCGATCGGGGATAGCACTCGATTGAGGCAGATTTTAATCAATTTGCTCAGCAATGCAGTGAAATTTACTGAGTCTGGAGAAGTTGTGGTATCTTGTACGGCAAAAAAAATGCCCATGCCTTTGTTGCTGGCCGAACAACAGCCAGCGTTGGACAGCGAACAATCAGAAATTCACCAAATATACGAAATACAATTTGCGGTTAGAGATACTGGGATTGGCATTCGGGGCGATCGCATGAATCGACTGTTTAAATCTTTTAGTCAAGTTGATTCTTCCACAAACCGACACTATGGCGGTACTGGATTAGGCTTGGCAATTAGCAAGCGTTTAGCCGAAATGATGGGCGGCAGGATGTGGGTGGAAAGTGGGGGAAATTTGGCCGGCAATTCTCCCGAAGGTTTTAAAGCGACAGTTTTAGATCGGGAATTGGTCGCAAATGGCGATCGGCTAGAATTGACTGAAATTGAAATTCAGACCAATAATCCTCCATCTGTTGGCTCTACTTTTTATTTTAGTACAAAAGTTCCTTGTTACGAAAGTTCTTTGCCAATTAATTTGAGCAACTCTCAACCAGAATTAGCTGGAAAACGAGTCTTAATTGTCGATGACAATGCCACTAATCGCCAAATTTTGACTCTCCAAACTCAGTCTTGGGGAATGGTGCCGACAACTGTGGCTTCGGCTCGTTTGGCCTTAGATTTGCTGGCTGCGAAAAAAGAGTTTGATTTGGCAGTTTTGGATATGCAAATGCCTGAAATCGACGGGTTGAGTTTAGCAGCGCAAATTCGGATCTTAGAGGCCGGAAAACAGTTGCCGTTAGTGATGCTGACTTCGATGGGTAGGCAAGAAATTGGCACTTCTGCTATTCAGGTGAATTTTGCTGCTTTTTTGAATAAGCCAATCAAACAATCGCAGCTTTATAATGTTTTAATTAATATTTTTGGCGAATCGACTGGTGAAGTGAGAGTGCAGCGCAGCAGTGGGCGTTTCTCGAAAAGTATACCAATGATTGCTCAGGAGTTGCCGCTGCGGATTCTTTTGGCTGACGATCATTTGGTGAATCAGAAGGTGGGTTTACAGATTTTGCAACGGATGGGCTATCGCGCGGATGTAGCGTCGAATGGCAAGGAAGTTCTGGAAGCTTTGCGCCGCCAGCCTTATGATGTCATACTCATGGATATGCAAATGCCGGAAATGGACGGATTGGAAGCTTCGCGACTGATTTGTCAGGAATGGGAGGCTGCTGCGAAACCTTGGATTGTGGCAATGACGGCTAATGCGATGCGGGGCGATCGCGAAGAGTGCATGGCTGCGGGGATGGATGATTATTTGAGTAAGCCGATCGAGATTGATGAGTTGGTTCGAGTTTTAAAGGCCTGTCAGTCGCGATCGCCTATTGAGTTCGATCGCTGGCAATCAATGATTTCTGGGAGTTCTAATGCGGAAGAAATCGGAAAAAATGAATTAGAAGTGCGATCTAATTTGACTGTTGCTGACAATCCACAACTGACAATTGTCGATGCCAAACCTGCACCTAGTCAATCTTTTACTGAGGATGCGCCAGAAGATAATAAATGCCTGAGTCAAAAAATTCTTGATGGATTGCGAGAGGTAGAAGCGTTAGATGAGGTGATTGAAATTTACCTCGAAACAGCCCCCCAATTGCTACTTGGCATCTCGGAGGCTGTAAATAATAGCGATCCGCTGGCTTTAAGGCGATCGGCTCACTCTTTAAAATCGATTAGTGGTACTCTCGGTGCTTTTCGGTTGTTTGAGCTTTGCGAAGAACTTGAATTAATGGGCCGAATGGGGACAGATGCGAACAAGTCTTTGCCTCCGAAAGCCTGTGTGGTTTTAGAACAGGTTGAAGCGGAGTATCAAAGAGTTGAAGCGGCTTTGAAAATGGAATTGGTGTACAGTAGGGACACGGCATTGCCGTCTCCTGATTTTTGAGGACACGGCATTGCCGTTTCCCTACCCAAAACAATATTGTAGGGACACGGCATTGCCGTCTCCTGATTTTTGAGGACACGGCATTGCCGTTTCCCTACTAAATCAAACAATCAAAATTCGACAATGACAGGGGCGTGATCGCTGGGTTTAACTAACTTTCTAGGACTAACATCTATGGTGCAGTTTGTAGCTTTTTCGTACAAGGGAAGACTGAGATAATGGTGGTCAATTCTCCAGCCATTGTTGCGAGGAAATGAGGCGGCGCGATAGTCCCACCAGCTATAATGACCACCTTCTGAGGTGAATTTACGAAAGGGGTCGTTCAATCCTAATTCGATGATTTCTTGTAGTGCGAGGCGCTCTGGGACTGATAAACCGGCGGAGTTAGCACAAGCTTTTGGAGCGTAAATATCGCGATCGCCCGGAACAATATTGAAGTCGCCACAAATACATAAATTTGGTGATTTGTCAAGAGCAATTTGCAGATATTTTTGCAATAATTTGAGCCAATGTAATTTGTATTCATACTTCTCGCAACCAACTTCTGAACCGTTGGGAACATATACGCAAATGACCCGAATATCGTCGATTACTCCGGTGATCAGGCGCTTTTGTTCATCAAAAATACCGACGGTTTCGTCACCGAGAATGGGCGCAAATCCGGCGCTGACTTGTCCAAGAGGCGATCGACTCAGCATTGCCACACCATTATAGGATTTTTGACCAGAAATGTGACAGTTATAGCCGATGTCTAGAAAGGGTTGGAGGGGGAAATCTTTGTCTATAACTTTGGTTTCTTGCAGACACAGAACTTCTACAGGGTTTGCTTGTAGCCAGTCAATGACGTGTTCGATGCGGGTGCGGATTGAGTTGACGTTCCAGGTGGCGATTTTCATGAATAGTAGAAGGGAGAAGGAAGCAGGAAGAAGGAAAAATGCTTATACAGTAAGCTTTTTTAGCCATCTGTATTTTATGTTGGATTCGGCAAAGTTGAATAATATCTGTAGCTCAACTGCGACACGGCCTTGCTTGTGCTAGATTGAGCGTAATTATTTGAACTCTTCTCCTCCAGCGCGTCAGAAAAATGGTTATCACAAAACGAGGGCTTGTTCTAAGTGCAGCAGCGATGCTTCTCACTGCTGTAACTCTTGCCAACACTGGTTGCAATTCTAAATCTCTGGCTTCTTTGAGGGGAAGTCCTAAAGAGTTGGTTGATGAAGTTTGGCAGATTATTGACAAAAGTTATGTTGATGGCACTTTTAACCAGGTTGACTGGAAAGCGGTGCGGAAGGATTATCTGAACCGGACTTATAGCAACAATGAGGAAGCTTATAAGGCGGTTCGGGAAATGCTGAAGAAGCTTGATGATCCTTATACACGGTTTATGAACCCAGAAGAGTTCAAAAATATGCAGGTTGATACTTCTGGAGAATTGACAGGAGTTGGGATTCAGTTGACTCAAGATGAGAAAACTAAGAAGTTAGTGGTGATTTCGCCGATTGAGGATACTCCGGCTTTTAATGCTGGGATTCAAGCGAAAGATATTATTAGTAAGATTGACGGCAAGAGTACCGAAGGTATGGATACGAATCAAGCCGTAACTTTGATTCGTGGTAAGGTTGATACTCAGGTGATCCTGACTATTATTCGCAAGAATAAGGAAATAGAATTTAAGCTGAAGCGAGCTAAGATTGAAATTCATCCTGTGCGACATTCGGTGCAGAAAAGTCCGATCGGGGAAATCGGCTATATTCGCCTAAATCAGTTTAGTGCCAATGCTGCATCGGAAATGCGATCGTCAATGCAGGATTTGGAAAAGAAAAAGGTGACAGGCTATATTTTAGATTTGCGTTCCAATCCGGGCGGGTTGCTGTACGGGAGTATTGAGATTGCTCGGATGTGGCTGCAAGAAGGTACGATCGTCTCGACGGTCGATCGCGTCGGTGAAGCCGATCGACAAACAGCGAATAAAAAAGCGATTACTGACAAACCGTTAGTTATACTGGTAGACGGCGGTTCTGCTAGTGCTAGTGAGATTCTTTCCGGTGCTTTGCAGGATAACAAACGCGGGGTTTTGGTAGGAACAAAAACTTTTGGGAAAGGTTTAGTGCAGTCGGTACGCAGCGTGGGAAATGGTTCCGGTTTAGCAGTTACCATCGCTAAATATTTCACCCCTAGCGGACGTGATATCAACCACTTGGGCATTGAACCAGACTTTAAAGTTGAACTCACCGAAGCTCAAAAACAGGAGTTGAGGAGCGATCGCGATAAAATCGGTACGAAGGCAGATCCACAGTATGAGAAAGCTTTGGAGGTTTTGACCAAAAAAGTGACTGGTAAAACAGATAATCAGAAGGCTGAGTCGAAACCGAATGCTACACCACCTCAAGCGAAGGCTGCACAGCCTAAGCCGGGTGTGATACCGGCTAAATCTAAGTAACACCGGAATAATATAGAGTCCAAGGCAGTGCCGTCTCCCTACGGCAGATTAATTGTAGGGATACGGCACTGCCGTCTCCTAATTTCTTTATTGATTATGGCTGAGTCTATTATTGTTTAAGCTGTTACGCATTTAAAATAGTATTGTAGGGTGCCACGGGCCACAGCGTTTACCTTAGCCTTTGGGGCGATCGACCCGTGGCACCCTACAGGCTTTATTGATTGATTATGGCTGAGTCTATTATTGTTTACTCTTCCACATAATATTTTTCAACAAAACTTCGCAATCCAGAATTATACCCTTGTCCTACTGCCTGAAATCTCCAATCTCCGTTCTTTTTATACAAGCGTCCAAATTCCAAAGCTGTCTCTAAGGTAAAATTCTCTTTTAATTCGTACCTAGTCAGTTCGGTTTTGCGATCGCGATCGTATAGACTGATAAAAGCGTTCTGAATTTTACTAAAATTTAATCCTACTGACTCAGCATCGTGGATAGTGACAATTAACACAATCTGTTCAATGGTGGCATCCATCAGAGAGAAGTCAACACTGTAGAGAGTGTTAATATATCCTTTGCTGGGCGAAGATTGATCGGTGGCGGATTGTTTCACAGCACCGTCAAGGGATTTAGTATTATTATAAAATACCAGGTAGTCTTCATGGGGAATTCTGCCATCAGCGCCCAACATAAATGCGGAAGCATCAATATCACAGTTGTGATTTGATACATTGACTTGCCAACCCAAGGCAATTGCTAGTCTTTTTAAGTTCGGCAATTCTTGAGAAAGATTGAATCTGCCACCTTTAATTAATTGTGTGCTCATATGTGTTTGTTCCTTCCTAGACTCTAATTTCAATATTCTCAAAATAGAAACATTTATAACAATACATTAAAAACTTTCACAAATTCCGAGATATTGTAATCATTCCTGAAAAATCCCCATATAAATTATGCCAAAAACAGTGCCTGAAATGCGATCGCAAATCATACAAGTCAGTGAATCCCCTCCACCTGAAATCGTGACTTTCGATGTCAGTGGTATGAAATGTGCGGGTTGCGCCAAAGCTGTTGAACGCCAGCTAATGCAACACTCAGGGGTAATTTCAGCTTGCGTTAATTTAGCTGTGGAAGTGGCAACGGTTGAGTGCGAACCGGGGGCCGTCGATGCTGAAGTTTTAGCCAAAAAGTTAACTAATAATGGATTTCCCAGTCAGTCTCGCGCAGGTGGAAATCAGCGGGAAATAGAGGCTGCCACAATTCAAAGACGACAACAAGAAATTCGACTGCAAATAAGACAATTGGCGATCGCGCTAATCCTGATCATTCTATCCGGTTTAGGTCACATATTGGGAACAAAAGCCCCAATCTTAAGCAATATTTGGTTTCACTGGGGACTCGCCACCCTAGCTTTACTGTTACCTGGCCGCCGAATTGTCGTTGACGGCTGCCGCAGTTTGTGGCGAAATGCCCCGAACATGAATACCCTCGTTGCTTTAGGTGCTGTCACAGCTTACACCGCTAGCAACGCGGCGCTGCTATTTCCCCGGATGGGATGGGAATGCTTTTTTGACGAACCCGTGATGCTTTTAGGGTTTATTTTGCTGGGAAAAACCATAGAACAACAAGCCAAACAACGCGCTGCATCAGCCTTACAAGCTTTAATCGCATTACAACCAGCTACTGCCCGTTTAATTGATTTTAAGTTGCAGATTTTAGATTTTGACTCGGCAGAATTGCCTCAGAATTCGACATCTCCAGTCTACAATTCACAATACATTGAAATTCCAGCCGATCGCGTCCGAGTCGGAGAATGGCTGCAAGTTTTACCAGGGGACAAAGTTCCAGTAGATGGGGAAGTTTGCCAAGGTAACACAACCATAGATGAGTCGATGTTGACTGGTGAATCGATGCCGGTTGTGAAGCAAAAAGGAGATACCGTCGCGGCGGGAACTATCAATCAATCTGGGGTAATTGTGATTCGGGCAACTCGCACCGGCAAGGAAACAACTGTAGCCCAAATGGTGGCTTTGGTGGAA
>JAYTZD010000182.1:0-1850 GCA_043742065.1 Oscillatoriales bacterium | reverse complement strand
TGCGATCCAAAGCTGAGTTTGATCCAGAATTGCTCTTACAGCCCGCAAGTGGGAGGAGTGAAGCACTGACACCCGCGCCAATTAAATTGGTCATGAAGCGACGACGGTTGAGAAAGACTGTTTCTGGGGTAATTTGTCGATCGAGCATTTCCCAAGATTTGGGGACGCGAATTAATGGCATAATTAATAGTTAGAAGTTCGTAGTTAGTGGTTCGCCAGTTGCACGAATATCAAACAGTCCTCAGCGATCGCACCGCACTGGAATGGATATTTCTTCATAAGTAACAGTATAACTGAATACCAGTCTGCCAAACCATCTGACGATTAATTTTGTCGAAAATCTGGGAAACAATTATTATAGATTAAGTTATTGCATTGATCTAATTTGTCCACAGGAAGCGGCACGCACCGCCCCGCTTTCCTCCCCCACCACCCAAAAGTATGATGGGGGTATCCAGCGGAAAAACAGATGAGTTACTGCATCAATTCCCATTGTCAGAATGCCCAAAATCTCGATCGGGCTACAGTATGCAAAAGTTGCGGATCGAATTTGCTGCTAAAAAGTCGCTACCGAGTCTTTCACACCCTCGGTCAAAATCTCGCTGGCCGCACATTCCTAGCAGTCGATGAAGACCAACCTTCAGCCCCCCGCTGTGTCATTCAACAATTCTTCCGGCCAGAAACAGTCGCTGACAGTCAAAAACCGCAGTTTAGGACATTTAGCGCCTCAGCAACAGCCATCGACGAGTTGGGAAAACATCCCCAAATACCAAAACTGTTGGCATCTTTTGAACTCGATGGATGCCAGTATTTGGTACAAGAATATATTGATGGCCGCAATTTAGCCACTCAACTTTCAGAAAAAGGTGTTTTTAACGAAATTCACATTTGGTATCTGCTGAATGAATTGTTACCCGTACTGCAATTTGTTCACGACAATCAACTGATTCACCGAGATATCAAACCATCCAATATTATTCACCGCAAATCTCCCCAAACCTCCTCAGCTTTGGCAGGGAAAGAGCATTTACATCCTTGGGATGATCGATCTGGGTTGGTTTTGGTCGATTTCGCAGCGGCAATTCCTGCCAACAGCGGACTGCTGAAAACAGACATGGTGACAGGTTCTGCCGAATACGCAGCCCCAGAACAAATCAAAGGTGAAGCTATTCCTAGCAGCGATATCTACAGTTTAGGTGTCACCTGCATCCATTTGCTAACCGGAATGTCACCCTTTGATTTGTTTGATCTCAAAGCAGATACTTGGGCTTGGCGACACTATTTGAAAGTGCCGGTTTCGAGGAGATTGGGAATGATTTTAGATCAAATGGTGCACCGCGAAACCTCGAAACGCTACCACACAGTCTCGGCAATTCTCCAAGAGATGAAACACGGCCCCACAGCCGTCGATCTCATTCTCAGCAAGCCACAGTGGACTTTGGGCACTTGGGCTGGGGCGGTGGTTGCCTTAGTATCGCTGGTTCTGGGTTCTCGTTTCCAGTCTCCGCAACCGCAGGCCTTCACTTATCAAGAACCTGCGACTATTCCTGATATTAAGTTCAATCCCCCGCCAATGCAGGATTTCACTGGCCAGGAATCGATCGAACCTACTGCGGTACGAACTCTGGCGACTCTGGACAAAAACCCGGTGTGGGCCGTGGCTGTCACTCCCAACGGTGTGATAGTTAGTGGCAATAATGATGGGACTGTTCACCTCCGAAACAAAGATAGTGGCAAAGTTTTGAAGACTTTGAGAGGACATTCCGCCCCGGTGTGGGCGGTGGCTGTTAGTCCCGATCGCACAACCATTGCCAGCGCTAGTGCTGATAATACAATTAAATTGTGGAATC
>JAYTZD010000181.1:0-1851 GCA_043742065.1 Oscillatoriales bacterium | reverse complement strand
TTTTACCGTTTGGTGCGATCGCCACTGCTTCTACCACGCTAGTATGACCGGTGAGGGTTAATAGTTCGGTGCCGCTTTCTGTGTCCCAGATTTTCAGGGTTTTATCCGATGAAGCGGAAATCGCGGTTTTACCGTTTGGTGCGATCGCTACTGCATTTACCCAGCTAGTATGACCGATGAGGGTTAATAGTTCGGTGCCGCTTTCTGTGTCCCATATTTTCAGGGTGTTATCCCATGAACCGGAAATCGCGGTTTTACCGTTTGGTGCGATCGCTACTGCATTTACCTCCCTAGTATGACCGACAAGAGTCCGCAGTGCCCCTTCATTTGCCCGTTCCAAATTACCCCTCAAAGGCCGCAACCAAACACTATCTTTCGATTGCCTTCCTTGTTCCAGCAGCGCTTGAATCTGGGGCATTTCATAATCCAGCAACCTCCCCCACAAATGCCCAGCCAATTGCGTTTTATCCCTCTCCAAAACGTGCGCCGACTTCCGAATCGCCCCTTGAATCAACTTCAAAGTTCCCGTTTGCCCCTCCGACAACAAAACATCAGAAACCCTCGCCAAATCATAATCCTCAATTAACCCTTGCACCCCCACCGCATCCAACTTCGCCTCAATAAAATCAAAATCCGTCAACAACTGATGCAGCCGTTCCCCTTGAACACTCTCCGCCAAATGCCCCGGCAGAGTTTCCAAAGCATAAAGCCGCTTTTTCGGCGACAATTTCCCCAACCGTTCTTTAAACTTACTCATCGCCGTACAAATCCTCCCACAAATTATCAGAAATCGCCGTTTCAATATCCCGCAGCGACACCCCAGCTTTCTGCACCACATCTATACGATGCAGAAATCTTTGGAAACTCGCGTGATAGATACTGTAATCGGGAGGACTATCACCGCTACGCCGCAGAAACTGTTCCCAATCATCCAGAACTTCCTGCACATCCAAAGCATCTTCCTCAGCAAAATCCGCCAAAATATCGCAGCAAACCGGCTTGCGAGTTTTCGTCAACAAATAAATCACCTTCAACTTCCGGCGGCGCAATTCCTTATCTTTAACCGCCATTTCCATCCGCGCCCAATGCTTGTCATAATATCCTTCCAACTCCCTCGGCAAATCTTGCAAATTCACATCGCTATACTTGCCGCTATCGATATCATTCAGCACATAGCGCAGGTACATAAAATTATTCTGGCTTTTTTCTGCCACCGCCGCCACAAACTGTTCGCGCTGCAAATTTTGACGGTCAATCCAACTCTGAATAGACGCGCTGTTCCCCGTGCGTTTGTCAATATAAACCTTGACATCCGCCAAACTTTCTGCACTGTACTGCATCAAATCAAAAACTTCATGATTTGGCAAAGGCAGAGTTTTCGGCTGCTTCGAGACAATAAAATAAACATTATCCGGCAAAGCATCGGGCAAATACAAAACATTGCTACCGCGCCCCTGCAAACTGAGATCCACTTCATCCAGGGCATCGACAACAATAATCAACTTTTTGCCGCCCAATTTAGCGCTGACTTCCCCCAACAATCGACTCAGAAAGTTGCCATCTCTCGTCGCATTTTCCGGCAGTTGCGGATAATTTAGTTGATAGCGTCGAATTAACTGAGTGCAGGCATTTTCCAGAAATTGTTCGGCGCGGACAATGCCTTGAGATTGCGAGTTAAAATGGGCGACACAGCGCCGTTTCAGCAGCAGCACTAACTTCGCCATAATCGAACTTTTCCCGACACCCGGATCGGCTTCTAAAACAAAATAGCCTTTGCGATTGTTCTGCAAAAATTCGGCAATTGCTGCAAACACAAATTGGCGGCCGGTAAAGTCTTGAGTCCGATCGGCA
>JAYTZD010000180.1:0-7520 GCA_043742065.1 Oscillatoriales bacterium | reverse complement strand
TATCAGTATTTTCACCTTCTCTTTTTAGATTCCTAATACTCCTTATCAGCTAAACGGATGACACGGCAGTGCCGTTTCACGGCAGCAATTAATCGGGTAGGGAAACGGCACTGCCGTGTCCGATCTAATTTCCCAGGTGTCCGATCTAATTCCCAATTTCAATTTACCACTTCAAAAATCACTGTCCTCCTCAGCCAAAGTGGTTGATTTTCCGCCACACCTGCGGGACGACTTTTACTCGAAGCAACTTGTATTCTGTCAGCATCTATCCCCTTATTGACTAAAGCCACCTTCACATTCCTTGCCCTCTCCAGCGCCAATCTTTGATTTTCCCCAGGGTTACTTTTCAAATCGCTATAGCCAACCACTCTCAAATTCTTTCCTTTATTCGCAGCCATAAAATCCTTGACTTTATCAATCTTTTCTGTTACGTCTTTCGGCGACACAATAGCACCACCAACAGCGAAGTAAATCCTAATTTCCATCGCCTTTGACAGCGGCTTAGCTTCCACTCCCACTGCCTTTGAAAGCGGCTTAGTTCCTGTTCCAACAGTATTTGTGACCGACTTCACCCCAGGTATTTTCGCAAACGCTTCAGTTACTTTCTGAGCATCAGTCGATCGGCTCACACTACCTTCGACGGTCACTTTATCTCCTACATAACGAGCCGATATCTCAATACCTTCTACTTTATTCAAAAGAGCCACTGTTCGCTTAATATCAGCCTCAATCAACACCGGATCAGGAGGCAATTCAACAGCTATAATGTTATTTTTTACTGTTAATTGTGGCACAACTTTTTGAGCGATTTGCGAAGCTCTCGATCGCAATTTTTGATTCGGTACTCGTCCCGATAACTCCGCCACTTTACCTTTCACATCCGCCATGATGCGATAAACCGATAATTCGGGAGCAGACTGTAAAGCTAAATTTGTATCAGCTTCTAACCTGTGTTCAACTCCACTCCGGTATTGATAAATCCCCCAAGGTACTACAATCAAAGCTAACGTTGCCAAACCGATCATTAATAAAGGGTTAGGTTTATTCGATTTAACTTTGATATCCGTATCAATTAATTTCCGCAACTCCGTATTTACTTCCACTGGGATACTTGCTGGATCTCCATTAAATGACTGGATTGTGCCCCCATATTCCTGAACAAGATTTTTGAAGATTGCTCGCATTTTGTACTTAAACCATTGGCGAGTTTCTCCTTGCATCACTACCGCCAAATAACAGGAACCTGCTACTTCCAATACAATCGTAGATGTCCCGTATTCTATGGCATCAATTTCAGCAATATTTCCCGACTGAGATATACAGTCGTTCACAAAAGAGCGAATAGCAGTCAACATCCCCGCCACCATTTCCGATTCTAACTGTTCTTGCTCAGACTGCTGCACTGCTGTAATTACCAAGCCAGAGTCTTTTTGAATTAAAAATACAGCTTTAACAGTGGATGGTGTTGTTTCTTTCATCAGCAATTCTGCTTCCGAAATCCCCTGTAACTTAGCTTTGACTTTGCGGGTAATTCCCTCAACGCTGACAGCTTGTTCGAGTTTTTGATTAATCTCCTGCATTGTCTCAGCCATGTACTTCAAAATGGTACTACCGATAATCGGGTAGAGTGCATCCGACATTGCTTCTCGATTCAGATTAATTTGTTGTCTAACAGCAGAGGCCATTTCCGGTGCTAGAGCCTGTGCAATCTCATCTGGCGATTCCGTTATTCTTTGGCTGATTCCCACAGGTATTGCCGGCGATATGGCTACTCCCATCGAGTGCCGATTTTCCCTAGTTTTAGTATTAATTACTTGATCGATAATCGGAGCTATTGTTTCAGTAAATGCCTCTCTTGACTCGTTAATAGTTTCCAGCATCATTTCCAGGAAAATCCCTTTAATTTTGGCAACTAATGCTTCCTCATTGCCACCCCATTCAGCGTCATTTAGCTTGCGTTCGAGATTCACCACCTTATCATTGAGTTGATAATTATAATTGACAACTTCATCTAATAAAGGTAAGATTGATTCGATTACAGATTGTTCCAGTTGCTTGTGATGACCGACCATAAGTTCGTCAATTAAAGGTTTCAATAAATCCGTAAACAAGTCGGTGGATTCATAAATCCGGTGTTCGATGACTACAATTTTTTGTTCAATCTTCGCCAGTCTTTCTTCAATTCTTTTATTCTGAATAATTGCATCCACAGCCGGGGCGATCGCACTTTCTATCTCTAGCCTTGCTTCGCTGATTTTGTCCGACAGCATCTGAGTGATACCTGGCATAATCCTTGCCATCAACCCTTCTAACTCAGCTATAGTTTGCTGCTGAACTTCGACAATTTGATGTTCATTGCTGAAAATTCGCGCTTCAATACCACTGTTTTGCAGAGCTTCAGTGATGGCTGGTGCGATCGCCTCTCTCACCTCCAACTTGGTCTCATCTATCTTCCGATTCAGCGACTCAATCATTAACGGCATCAGCCTCGCCATGATTTCTTCCGGCTGAGAATTCTGCTTTCTCTGAACAAGATTAACTTTATTTTCCACATTTAGCAATTGCACATGAATTGCTTCTTGATGACTTTTACTTAGCATCAAAGCTTCGATAACCGCTGCCAACTCTAATTTAGATTCCTCTATTTTACCGTTCAGTAACTCCGTGATTACTGGCATCACCCGCGCAATGATCTCTTCCGGTTTCTGGATTTGTGGCTGTTGACCTATCAGCTTCTCTTCGATGATATTTAATACTTTTTCTTCGATTTCCACCCAAGCTATTCTTACCTGCGCTGAGGGTGCCACAGCGTCAATCAGCTCAGATTTTAACTCACTAATTTTCCGATTTAGCGACTCACTAATGATCGGCAGTAGTTGTTTAACTATGTCTTCCGGCTGGTGCTGGAAACGCTGCTGAAAGATCGCAAATTGATTTTCAATATTTAAGACTTTTTCTTCGAGTCCGTTTTGGTGGCTAATTACTTCATTGACTGCCGGTACAATTGTAGAGTCTACCTCTAAGTTCGACTCCTCTAGTTTGCGATCGAGCAAGTCGCTAATGATCGGAATCAGCCCTTTGATTAACTCTTCTGCATTGGGGGTTCGCTGCTGAGAGAGAATAGCGATTTGATTTTGCAGCTCAACTACTTTTGCTTCTATTTCGCTCTGATTAATTCTGGGAGTACCATCAGGTGCGATCGCCTCTCTCAACTCAGACTTCAACTCCCTGACTTGTCCACTCAGTAACTCAGGAATTAATGGTGTCAATAGTTTGATCAACTCATCCGGGTCAGCAATCAACCTTTCAAAGTTTGTCAATCTTTGTTCTACGCTCAAAACATTATCATAAAACTGGGGTAAATCCCGTTCAAATAGTAATTGCTGCAACCGCTTAAACTTGTCCACAGCCTTTTCTAATTCTTCTTCCGATGGCAGATCATCTTTTTTTAGCTTAGCTTTTATAGATGAAACTTGCTCCTCGTCAATCTTTTTTGTGACTGCTATTTCTCGCCCTTCAGTCAATATTTCAGGAACAATAGCAGGTGGTTCTATCAAAAAAGAAAACTGCTGATTTTGCCCATTTTCTTCACCCTCATTTCTATTTTCAGACATTTCGATACACCCTAAATCAACCTTGTTAGATTCTTTTTTTAATTTTAATAACTGCAATTCGGCAAGCATATTCATTAGCTCTTGAAGTTGGTCGCCAGCTTTCGGAATTGCCGAATTTATGGCATCAGGTTCAACTATTTCAACTTGTTTCATTTCCCCTGAGTCTACATTAAATTCTGCCATACTTTGCCACCCGGATTTGACTTGAGCTAATTTAAAAAAAATACCACCTTGCCATACAATACAAGGGACAATCACTTTTGATGATCATAATAAACGGACTGAGAGCTGATGATCCAGTTTCGTTCAGTATCTCGCAGATAGACCTAATTTAACTACGGCTCTCCGATTTGCCAACTCCCTCGCAAGTTGCAACGCAGATTTCATGCTGGAAGCATCGGCAATCCCTCTACCTACGATATCAAAAGCAGTGCCATGATCGGGGGATGTGCGGACAAAAGGCAAGCCAATTGTCGTGTTAACTGCTTTGTCAAAGGCCATCAATTTTACGGGAATCAAACCTTGGTCGTGGTACATTGCCAAATAGGCGTCGTGAGCTGGTTCTGCCAAACCGTACCAAGCTTTACCCGGTTTAACCCATAGGGTATCCGGCGGCACGGGCCCGTCTAACTGCACTTGCTCAAAGCGATCGCGCTGAGTTTCCAACCACGGTATCATCCAGTCTTGTTCTTCATTTCCCAGTTTCCCGTTTTCCCCACTGTGAGGATTTAAGCCAGAAATGGCAATTCTCGGTGTTTCTATCCCAAAATCTTCCCGCAAACACTCGATCAGCAATTCCAGTTTTTCGGTTAACAACTCTGGATTCAAAGCATCGGGGACTTGACGTAGGGGAATATGTGTGGTAGCGAGTAAAGTAATTAGCGTCCAATTGCTGTGGGGAGACTTGGCGGCAAACAGCATTCCGAAGCGTTTCGATCGCGCTTTTTCTGCCAGAAGCTCTGTTTGTCCAGGATAATTATAACCAGCAGCCTGCCAACAAGTTTTGGAAATCGGCCCAGTCACGATCGCCGAAAATTCACCAGCCAGGGTACGGGCGATCGCACTTTCGAGATCAGCAAAGCTAGCAGCCCCACTCGCTGCATTACCAACACCAGGGATAATTTCGCCCCACTTGCTATCGGATTCGACATCGATAATATTTAATGTGTCGGGATTTGCCAACGCCACGGATGGATCTAGCGATCGCAACTTATCATAAGTTTGCTGCAAAACTGTCCGAGAGCCGATCGTCCACGCCCCAGAAGCCTCTACAGGATCAGCCAAAGCCTTGAGAAGCACTTCCGGGCCAATTCCCGCCGGATCTCCCAGAGTTACAGCTAGTTTCAATCCTCGATCGAGACTCAAAGCATTTTTCTCCAGAAATCAACAACATTTTTAGCAATGAAATTTTAGCATTTTTGTAGCTGGTTGCCCGAAATCATACTATGTTAATTTAATGCGATCGTCCAACTAGACATCTAAAATCATGAATCCTGAAATTTTAAATGCAGCCTTGTTGTCCTTTTCCCTAATTTTTGTCGGTATCGGTGGAGGCTTCCTCCTGCTCAAACTGCAAGGCGGCGAAGAATAAGTTTTTTCAATTACACCTTATCCCAGCTTATATGAAGTAGGGACACGGCACGGCCAAGGAGTGTCAACTTAAGTCTGAAAGCCAGTTACAGATATCCAGGGTGGATTCGTCAAAAAACGTGGGAATAAGAACCACCCCTAGCCCCTCTCTAGAGGGGAACCGGATCTAACTCCCCTCTCTAGAGGGGCTGGGGGTATGTCGGAGATGAGAAAATCTTAGGTTTTTGTTAAGTTTTTATAACAAACTTAACAAAAACCTGATACCATCTTATTGAAAGTTTAAGATTCATAATTAATCCCTAGATGACTTTATTGATTTTAGGTGCCACCGGCACACTCGGCCGCCAAATAGCCCGCCGCGCTCTAGACGAAGGCTACCAGGTGCGTTGCTTGGTCAGAAATTACAGAAAAGCTGCATTTTTAAAAGAATGGGGCGCAGAAATTGTACCGGGCAACCTTTGCCAACCAGATAGCCTAACTTCTGCACTAGAAGGAGTAACAGCAATCATTGATGCAGCAACAGCCAGCGCGGCAGATTCTGTCAGCATCAAAAGAGTAGACTGGGACGGAAAAGTATCGCTGATTCAAGCCGCAGTAGCAGCAGGTGTCAAGCGTTACGTCTTCTTTTCGTTTCTCGATGCCGAGAAATACCCCCAAGTTCCCTTATTAGAAATCAAGCGCTGTACCGAGCTATTTCTAGCCCAATCCGGTCTAGATTACACAATCTTGAGGCCCTGTGGCTTTTTGCAAGGACTGCTGAGCCTCTATGCAATGCCGATTTTGGATAGTCAAGGAGTTTGGTTGCCCAATAAGCCGTCAGCCCTTGCCTATATGAACACTCAGGATGTGGCTAAATTTGCAGTTCGGGCTCTTTCTGTTCCCGAAACTGAGAAAAAAAGCTTTCCTATGGTGGGCCCTCGCGCTTGGGATGCCGAAGAAATTGTGCGCTTATGCGAACGACTATCTGGCAAAGAAGCCAAAATCACCCGCACCCCAGATGCCTTGTTGAAGGCTACTCGTCAATTTGCTAGCTTCTTTCAGTGGAGTTGGAACGTAGCTGACAGGTTGGCTTTTTCAGAAGTTTTGGCAGCCGGAAAACCCTTGAAAGCTCCGATGGATGAAGTTTATAGCGTCTTCGGAATAGACCCCAAAGAAACTACTACTTTGGAATCTTATCTCGAAGAATACTTTAGTCTGATTACCAAGAAGCTCAAAGAGATAGAGTACGAGCAGCTTAAAACTAAAAAACGGGGTAAACAAAAAATGCCTTTTACATTTTAATCTGCCCATCGCCCATTCCTCTGACTCAAATTGCTTAGTCTGGGGATGAAATGTCGGTAATTTGTGGCGGTTCGATGCCGCCACAAACTGCAAAATCTACTTTTTGATGAATTTCAAAATGGTCAAAAGACACGCCATATTAAAACTATATTCAACCCGAACTTTGGAACTCTCCAATTTATTACACCTCGACCATATTTATTGTGGAATAGCTATATTGCTGGTTCAAGATTGGCTTCAAGATTGGCAACTCTTGCGATGTCTATCAAATAAAAAGAACGTATTTTTTGTCCTCGACGATAGTAGGGCGGGGTAGTTTATAGTGCCGAAAGCTGGGATTATATACAACGATGTTAAACCTGTTTCTTGTCGCATCGCCGAAGAGTTGAAAGCACAACTAACTGCGATCGGCTGGGATGTCTGCGCGGTTTCCGGTTCCGGGGGAATTTTGGGCTATTCTAGCCCCGATCGCCCCATGTGTCATACTCCGATCGACCAACTCGTCCCCCCCGGTTTTGACAGCGACATGGAGTTTGCAGTGGTTTTAGGTGGCGATGGTACTGTGCTATCTGCATTTCGCCAAGTCGCTCCCATCGGAGTGCCACTGCTGACAGTCAATACTGGTCATATGGGTTTTTTGACCGAAACTTACCTTAACTTGCTGCCACAAGCCTTAGAGAAGGTGCTGGCTGGAGAATACGAAATAGAAGAAAGGTCAATGCTGGCGGTACGGTTGTTTCGCGACACCGATTGCCTGTGGGAAGCGCTGTGTTTGAATGAAATGGTGCTGCATCGGGAACCGCTGACTTGTATGTGTCATTTTGAAATCGCGATCGGGCAACACGCTTCTGTGGACATTGCCGCCGATGGAATAATCATCTCGACTCCCACAGGATCAACAGCCTACGCGCTGTCTGCCGGCGGGCCTGTAATTATTCCCGGAGTGCCAGTATTGCAGTTAGTGCCTCTTTGCCCGCATTCTATGGCTTCGCGGGCCTTGGTTTTTTCCAACACAGAACCGGTGAAGATTTTGCC
>JAYTZD010000179.1:0-3856 GCA_043742065.1 Oscillatoriales bacterium | reverse complement strand
TATCAGTTCAGAGTGTTCTTAGAATACTTTGGGAAAGTGTTTGGTCGGATTACCATTGCGGTAAATCCTGCATACACCAGTCAAGAATGCAGTAATTGTGGGGAAGTTGTTAAAAAATCTCTATCCACTCGCACCCACATTTGTCAGTGTGGATGTGAAATGGATAGGGATCATAATGCCGCAATTAATATCCTGAATCGTGGGATAGGTACGACGGGGCACGTCGGAACTTCGATCCAAGAAAGATCGTAAACGCTTAGGGAGATTGGATCTCTGGATCGGGTGCAGCAATGTTCTTGATTTAAGTCCGGTCTAAGAACTAAGAATCCTCACGCCTTCAGGCCCAGGAGTGTCAAAAAATCAAAGAAAACATAGATAAAATATTCTATAAATCTATGTCAAACGAAACTATAACTGAAAAATCATACTTGTAAATAGGGTATTGGCATGGCACAAGCGTTTGTATCTCCTGTAGTGCTGATCATTTTAGATGGCTGGGGTTATCGCGAGGAAACCGACGGAAATGCGATCGCAGCAGCAAAAACACCAGTGATGGACAGTCTCTGGGCGGTCTATCCCAGAACTCTGATTCGCACCTCTGGCAGAGCTGTAGGGCTTCCCGACGGGCAAATGGGCAACTCCGAAGTCGGTCACTTGAATCTAGGCGCAGGCCGAGTTGTTCCTCAAGAGTTAGTGCGGATCTCGGATGCCGTGGAAGATGGTTCTTTGCTGAGCAATCCAGCCCTGGTTCGGCTTTGCGAGAAAGTCCGCGCCACCGGTGGCAAGTTGCACCTGACAGGCCTTTGTTCAGAGGGCGGGGTTCATTCGCATCTCAGTCATATTCAAGGCTTGCTGCAATTGGCAAAAGCCCAGGGAATTGCGGAGGTTTGCATTCACGCAATTACTGACGGCCGCGATACTACTCCAAAAGAAGGTGTCGAAGCTTTAGCCAAGATTGAAGGTTATATCGAAAAGGTGGGGATCGGGAAAATTGCCACTCTCAGTGGTCGCTATTATGCGATGGATCGCGATAAGCGGTGGGATCGGGTGCGGCGCGCCTATGATGTGATGACGACTGAAGATGTGCCTGATGGTCGATCGGCTGTGGAAGTATTACAGGCATCTTATGCGATCGGGGTGACGGACGAATTTGCAATTCCGACCCGTATTGCGCCTGGAGCAGTGGCATCCGGCGATGGGATGATTTTCTTTAATTTTCGCCCGGACAGGGCTAGAGAGTTGACTCAGGCCTTTGTCGATCGCAATTTTAAAGGCTTTGAACGGCAGTTAATTGAGCCACTAATCTTTGGCAGTTTTACTCAGTACGACCCAAAATTGTCTTCAGTTTTGGTGGCTTTTGAACCGCAAAATTTGAACAATATCCTGGGCGAAGTGATCTCGAAACACGGTTTGCGGCAGTTGCGGACAGCGGAAACTGAAAAATATGCTCATGTGACATATTTTTTCAACGGGGGTCTGGAAGAGCCTTTTGAGGGGGAAGACCGCGAAATGGTGCAGAGTCCGATGGTGGCGACTTACGATGAAGCACCCGAAATGTCGGCAGCCCTAGTGACGGATGGGGCGCTGGCGGCGATTGAGAAGGGTATTTATTCGTTTGTAGCGATTAACTACGCTAACCCGGATATGGTTGGCCATACGGGTATGATGGATGCGACTATAATTGCGATCGAAACTGTAGACAAATGTTTGGGGCGGCTGGTGACTGGCGTTACCAAAGCTGGGGGAACGGCGATTATTATTGCTGACCACGGCAATGCTGAGCAGATGTTTGACGAGAAGGGAAATCCTTGGACTGCTCACACTACTAACCCGGTACCGTTTATTCTAGTAGAAGGCGAAGGTCTGAAAATTCCGGGTCACGGAACGGATGTTCCTCTGAGGGAGGATGGCTGTTTGGCTGATATTGCGCCGACGATTTTGGAGTTTTTGAGATTGCCTCAGCCTGCTGAGATGACGGGACGTTCTATGATTCGATCGGCTGATTTTGAAGTTCGCACCAATCGCTCTCCGGTACGAGTCCGGTTGTAGGGACACGGCACTGCCGTCTCCGACTCTAGTAGGGACACGGCACTGCCGTCTCCGACTCTAGTAGGGACACGGCACTGCCGTCTCCGACTCTAGTAGGGACACGGCACTGCCCAAGGAGTGTCAACTTAAGCTGTGAGTCCGCCAGTCCTTGCATCCCCCACCACGAGTCCAACCGGGAATAAATTCCCTGTCTAATAGCGAAAGTCCTCTAAAGAGGACTAATGAGTTCTTCAGTCCTATGCAAGAGGACTTTAGCTTTGAGGCAGGGGTTTCAACCCCTGCCGGACTATCGGTTGTACCTTAAGTTGACACTAATGGGCACTGCCATGTCCCTACATAAATTGCGGGCGATCGACCAGATTTGATATGATAATTAATTACCGATTACCAATTACCAATTACTCAGAATTATGAATATTGTTTCTCTCTTACAAATTATCTGGTCTGTGTCTGCTTTCGGAGTTGTAGTTCTGGTGTTGCTACACAGCCCTAAAGGTGATGGGATTGGAGGTATTGGCGGACAAGCTCAATTGTTTACCAGTACCAAGAGTGCTGAGACTACTCTAAACCGGATTACTTGGGGTTTGGCTATTGTTTTTATGGGTTTGACGGTGATTTTGAGTGCTGGTTGGTTGACTCCTAAGTTATAGGATTAGGCATTGACTCATGGGCAAAATGTCCGTGCCACAATCAAATTGATTCTTTGTGGAACAGGCATTTTGCCTGTTAAGAACACAATCAAATTAATTCTTTGTGGAACAGGCATCTTGCCTGTTCTTGAAAATAGTGCAACATGAGATTTAACTGCGGTTGCAAAAATGCCTTTGTCGAAAGTTAAGAGAAGATTTCGGACACTGTTTTCATTAGCTTTATCTTGTTTTAGCCTGATAATTTTGACTCAGGTTTATACCCCTGCTGCGAGTCTTCCTCCTCTCGATAGTTGGCCGCCTCCACAGGTGCATTCTTTGCCACCAACCCTGGCTAATTGGCAAGATTCAACTAATAGTGGCGATTATTTTGACGAAGTGAAACTCCCAAAAGTCGGTCATTTAGTTTGGTCGAAGTTTCCAATTCGGGTTTATGTAGAGCATCCGGCTAATACTAAGGGCTCTATTGAATGGGTAGAGGCTGTGTTGGGTGTTGTCCGGGAATGGGGGGTTTACTTACCTTTGGCAGTGGTGGATAGTTCGGATGTGGCTGATATTAGAATTTTACGTCAGGCTCCGCCTTTGCGTCAAGGGGAAAAAGCGCGATCGGGAGAAGCTGTCTATGAATTATACACCAGTCGGGATGGCGACAAAACTATATTATCTCATCGGTTTTCGGTTTATTTGAGTCCGAATCAAGTCGGTAAATATATAGCGGCGATGGCGCGTCACGAGTTGGGTCACGCTTTGGGAATTTGGGGTCACAGTTTGCTCGAAACTGATGTACTTTATAAGTCTCAAGTTAGAAATCCTCCGCCTATTTCTGTGAAAGATGTTAATACTTTGAAGCGGGTTTATGAACAGCCGACTCGCTTGGGATGGGTTGGGAATTTTAGTCATTCCTGAACGCATTTGGACATAATGCTGTCATTCTGAGTAAAGCGAAGAATCTCAAACCTTTGCAACAGCGCCTAAAGAACAAAAGAATTAATAGGAAATAGAAAAACCATGAAAGATGAAGCTTTTGGGATTGTGCCAGTTTTTTCTAGCGAAGCTGATAGTTTGTTTTTGTTGATTCAACATCAAGCCGGACATTGGGCGTTCCCCAAAGGTCACGCGGATCCGGGTGAATCTGCACTGGAAACGGCGAAGCGGGAATT
>JAYTZD010000178.1:0-7530 GCA_043742065.1 Oscillatoriales bacterium | reverse complement strand
TCGAATCATAGTCCCATACGATGGCTACAATAAGCATCTGGATTTGATTGCCAATGGTGCCTTGATTGGAGCAGCTAAAATTGTCTATCAGCGTTACTCTAAGACTTACTATTTAATGGTGAGTATTGAAGTAAAAACACCTGAGATTGACCCACTGAAAATAACTAGAGTTTCTGGTGTCGATGTTGGTATGCGGTACTTAGCTGTAGAAACAGACTTGCAAAACAAGTCTAAATTCTACTCAGGGAAAGATGCTAGACACAAAGCCAACCGCTATCATAAAGCACGGACAACTCTTCAGCGTAAAGACACTCGTTCCGCCAAGCGTAGATTGATTGCTTTGTCGGGAAGAGAAAGACGGTTTATCGCTGACGTAAATCATCAAATCAGCAAGGACATTGCCAAACCCAATACCCTGATTGGACTAGAAAACCTAACTGGAATCCGGGATAGAACTAGAACCAAATCGGGGGGGAAGGCTAGCAAGAAACAGCGAAAAGCTAATCGGAATAAAGCTAAATGGTCGTTTGCCGAATTACACGGTTATATTGATTACAAAGCCAATCTGAATGGCTCTTTAGCCACTAGGGTTCCGGCTCATTACACATCGAAAAGTTGCCCTAAATGCGGACATACTTCGGATGCTAATAGACCGAACAAAGGACTATTGTTTCGCTGCGAATGTTGCGGTCATGAGTTACACGCTGATTTGGTTGGTGCGCGAAATATTGCCATGAGAGCGTTGCTAGTCCGGCAAGACTGGACGAGCACGGGTACCTTGTCAGTGTGCCCTAATGTGTCAGGCGGTGAAACCAAAACTGAGATCCTGCAAAGGTTTTCAGGAATGCGGTGGAGTCTAGATACAAGCCCCCATCATAGCGGTACTCCGCTTGATGGTGGGTAATTGACGAACAACTCCGGTCACTGGTGATTGCCGAAAACCAACTGGACAAAGTTCAGTACGTTGCAGGCGTAGATGTCGGCTACGATAACATAGATGCCGTTTCGCGGGCTGCTGTAACAGTTCTGAGCTTTCCCGATTTGCAGTTACAGCAGCAAGCTGTAGTTCGCAGTCCCACTGCTTTTCCTTACGTTCCAGGTTTCCTGTCTTTTCGAGAAGTGCCGGCTGTCCTCGACGCTTTAGAAAAAATCAGCCTGTTACCAGACTTGATATTGTGTGACGGCCAAGGAATCGCCCATCCCCGCAGGTTCGGTCTTGCCTGCCATTTGGGAGTTTTGACAGGAATGGCGACAATTGGAGTTGCCAAAAATCGATTCATTGGCGAACATCTAGAAGTGGGTTTAGAGAGGGGGAGTTGGCAGCCATTGCAGGATGCCGGAGAAACCATCGGTGCAGCACTCAGGACGCAAACAGGAACAAAACCGATCTATGTTTCGATCGGTCATAAGGTAGACTTAGTAGGTGCGATCGAATACGTGCTGCGCTGCGCCCTGAAATATCGCTTGCCAGAAACAACGCGATCGGCAGACCAACTAACATCTGGATAATTGGCTAGCCAGAAAGACATCAAAAAAAAATCAAAAGTAAAAAGACAAAAAAGCATTGCTCTTTTAACTTTTAATGATTGAGGTGTGTCCTGCTGTTGAAAAATCCTTTGAGTCTAAAAACATTCGGTTTTTGCTTCCATCCTGCCAACGAAATAAAGAATAACCATACCTGAGAAAGAGGTATCAAAGTTGGAAAATTGTTAAAGTGATTCAAAGACAGTAACTCAATTAAACATTGACTCAGGCAACTTACAGCCCGAAATGTGAGCTATGTTTGGTTTACATTTGTCAATTGGGACTTATGCAATAAAAAACCAGGAACCGGGTTTTGAAAATCTTGTCGCTGGCTGTAACGATGTTTTTTCGTAAAAAAACCAGGATTCTGCATAAGTCCTATAAACTAATGAATCGATCGTCCTTCCGCTTAAACTATGGTTTAAATTGGTAAGATGATATTTCGTAATTTAAGACCTGAAACCTCATCACTGACTTGAATTACCAACTATGGTGGGAAATTAAGGTACGATCGAGCTAAACAATCAGAAAAACAACAAGGAGACAGTCATGGCTGAGAAAAGCAAACGCGGATTCGCTTCTATGGACGCAGAAAAACAGCGCGCAATTGCCAGCAAAGGTGGCAAAGCTGCACACGCGAAAGGAACCGCACACGAATTTACTTCGGAAGAAGCGAGAGAAGCAGGTCAAAAAGGCGGCGAAGCTGTCAGCAGAAATCGGGAACACATGGCTCAAATTGGTCGCGAAGGTGGCCGGAAAAGCCGCAAAACCGAAGTTTAAGTCTGCTACAAATCCACACACTCAGCGAAATATCGTTACAGTGTGGGATTCTTCACAAATTAGGTAACTGGGTTGGGAGTCAAAAAGTTTGCAGGCGATAAAAGCTTGCAAACATCAAGTCTCTCAAAAAAAGTTGATTTAATAGGAAACAGCCCCGGTAGCGGGGCTGTTTAATTTTTATTAATCAAAGTATAGCTGGATATTGAAGCATCGGAATTATCAAGAAATTAGGAGACGGCAATGCCGTGTCCCTACAATATTATTTTGGGTAGGGAAACGGCATTGCCTTAGACGAATTTGTTATAAACGACGTAGGATTTTTCTATACTTAAGGAAACACGAAAATCATGACAAACCAGCTTACTTTAGAATGGACTGAAGCTGGGGTGCGTCAAAATCAGACAATTCAAAACGGACAGCCAAGCAAGAATCAGGGAACGGTGAGAATCGGGCGAGATCCAGGTAAATGCGATCTGGTATTATCGCATCCAACGGTATCGGGACTGCACATCGAAATATTTTTTAATCAGCAATTACAAGAATTTCAAGTGCGGAATTTGCGTCCAAGCAATCCGCCACTGATAGAGGGGAAAATTCTCACCCAAGGGGAGGCAAAATTGAAGTCTGGTAGCCGTATCCATTTGGGTGAAGTAGAACTCCATGTGGTTTGGGTGTCTGTGACGGAGGTTGGGATTCCGCACAGGGTTTTGCTATGCGAGGAAAAGACTCCTGGTTCTTCCCCGACAGGGCCTTCAAGATATGGTTTGCAGTGTCCTAAGTGTCGCCGCATTTCGCCCTATGCACAATTGAGTGCGGGCTGTCCGTGGTGTGGTACTTCTTTGGCGGCGGCGGCTAGTGTGTTTCTTTCGCCTTGATGGAAGCCTTTTAAAGGCGGGCAGGATGCCCAACCCACAAGAAAACTCACTCTTTGTGGAACAGGCATCTTGCCTGTTTTTGAGAATGGTGCAATGTGTGAGATTGATCAACCTAATTTTAAACAATTGCCGTTATGATCGCGGATGTTTAACAAATAATTAATGAATCCTCAACCTTGGCGCTTGCGACTCACTTGGATAGATATAGTTACCGGGGATAGTCGTTCCCCGATATTTGACTTACCCATCGCTTTAGGACGAGTTTTTGAGGGTATGCCCGCTACTATCAACAGTGAGCGAGTTTCTCGAATTCCGCTCAAATGCAGTCAAGTTTCTCGATTTCATGCGGTGATCACCTCCGAAACCAACAACAGTATCGTAATCACTGACACAGGTAGTCGCAATGGTACTTTTGTAAATGGTATTAAAAAAAATCGGTGCGTGTTGGCAAACGGCGATATGCTGCAAATTGGGCCTTATGCGATCGGCATTTCTTTTACTGTCAATTCCACAGAAACACCGTCTGTGAATTCTCACATTTTCTTTAACCCTAAGACAAATAGTCCAGACTCGGCCATCAAGCAGCCTGCGACGTCGCCACCTTCTCCCACAGTTAATACGGGGGAGTTTCCACCGATCGCATTTTTGCACGCTTCTGAGGTGACAATGCGATCGATCCAATCAATGGGAATGCCAGTGGAAGAAATTGATTGGGCGGCGGTTGGAGGTGGTTTGGGCAGCTTTATTTGGGTAGATTTGCTGAGAATTTGTGGGGTGAAGACCGATCGCATTGCTGTTTTGGGCATGGAAAATCAGCCTTACGCTCGTTACCGTCGGTTATGCCTGAATTCTCAAATTCCGCTCTACGAACGGCTACGATCGAATTCTGACTCTTGTCCAGACAATATTTGGGGTTGGCCTCCCTATGCTGTGCGGGAAGCTTGGCAGGAATTGCTGAAAGGCAGGTTGGATGTGTCGCTGAAGTTGATGTGGCAGGTGTTTGCTGAACCGACTTTTGCCGAAACTTATACACCTCGCGCGGAGAATGTTTTTGATTCTATTGACAGGGAAGTCTCACGAATTGGGTGGAATCAGATGTTTCGTTATGGTAGAGTGCGGGGAATTCGCAAAACAGATGACGGTAGGTACGCGATCGCTTATTCTCGATCGAATGCCGAGCACCGTGAACACGTTTTTTTGATTGCCAAATACGTGCATTTAGCCACGGGCTATCCCGCCATTCAATTTTTGCCGGACTTGCAAGCTTACCGCGAAACTACCCAGGATTTTAAGTCGGTTGTGAATGCTTACGAAAATCACGATGAGGTTTACAAACAGTTGGAAGCCCGTGGTGGAACCGTGTTGTTGCGGGGGCGGGGAATTGTGGCTTCGCGGGTGGTGCAGCGACTTTATGAAGCGCGACAGCAAAACCGTGATATTCAAGTATTGCATTTGATGCGATCGCCCAAACCTGTAGGCAACAAATTTAACTTCGCAGAAAGAGGCGTCGAAAATCACTACGAATTTCAACCTTTCAATTGGCCGAAAGCTTGCTGGGGCGGGGAATTGCGGGTAGTTTTGGAAAATGCCTCGCCGGAATTTATCCCGCAGTTGCTGACAGATTGGGGCGGCACTACTACTGCTAACCGCAGCGATTGGCGGCGTATTGTGAAAGAGGGTTTAAGTCAGGGGTGGTATCGGATTACTTTTGGGGAAGTCGAGCGAGTCGAGCGCGACAGTCGAAACCGCACGGTGACCTACATTCGAGAAAAAGAGCTGAAGGGACAAATTCAGTTAGAGGCTGATTTTATCATTGATGCTACGGGTTTGGACGCTAAGGTGAAAAACAGTCCTTTGCTGGATGATTTGGTGATTCAATACAATCTTGCTGTCAATGGGTTGGGACGTTTGAGTGTGAAACAGGATTTTGAAGTGCCGGCAATGCGGAATTCCTCTATTAGCAACGGGGATGGTAGGATGTACGCGGCTGGTGCGATTACTTTGGGTGGTCATTATGCGCCGGTGGACAGTTTTTTGGGGTTGCAGTATGCTTGTTTGCGATCGGTTGAGAGTCTGGCCAAAGCCAAGGCTGCTGGTGTGCGGAAATTGACTTTTGTGCGATCGTTAATACAATGGTTAAAGTGGATTTTAAATAAATCTCCAGGTTGATAATCATCTTTTTTAAATCCAAAATCTAAGTAGATGAGTGGGAAAATATCTAAGTATGTCATTGCGAGTGAAACGAAGCAATCGCAAAGATTCTGGCAGCTTTACATTCGGTTACATAGCAAGGTTTCTTGGCGCCTACCTACTTAAAATCAAAAATCGAATGACTTCTAAAATCTCCAAGTTGATGAGAAACAATACCATTTCGCATTCAATCTAAAATCTAAAATCCCAAATCTAAAATCGAATGACTCCCACCTTATTTGGTCGCTGGCAAACTCGAATATTGTTATTTGCAACTGTAGGCATTTTAGTAACACTGCCATTTTTTCTGGGTTTAATTAGTTCCAAATCAGGCTCGATATTTTTCTGGACTTTAGGGTATGTAGCTATTTTTGGCATCGGTTGGGATATTTTATATATCTATATTCAGCATTTCCGCTGGGATCGAGATTGGCCTGGGGCATTTCAATTGCTTGCCGGAATTTGGGAAGCAATTTTTGTGTTATTTCTCATAAAAATCATCGGTTTACCAGGAATACCTGAGCAGGATTTTGAATTAGGAGCATTTGTTTTGCATTACAGTTTTGTGTGGCTAGCTATTTATTTGGCATCGCAAACACTGATGCGGATTTTGTTTCCCTACTGGCGTTTTCGTGGCGGCCAGTGGCTTTGACTATATTATAGAAATAATTTGGTGGGGAGTCAGAAACCGGGTTTCTTTCCAAATCTTGGTGAGGATTCCGAGATTGTCGCAGAAACCCGGTTTCTTGGATTTTGGGGTGATTTGTGGGGAGTCAGAAACCGGGTTTCTTCCCAAATCTTGGTGAGGATTCCAAGATTGTCGCAGAAACCCGGTTTCTTGGATTTTGGGGTGATTTGTGGGGAGTCAGAAACCGAGTTTCTTCCTAAATCTTGGTAGGAATTCCGAGATTGTCGCAGAAACCCGGTTTCTTAGAGTCTGTGTGGGGAGTCAGAAACCGGGTTTCTTCCCAAATCTCGGTGGGAATTCCGAGATTGTCGCAGAAACCCGGTTTCTTGGATTTGGATCGACAATCTCACAGCGATACACCGTACAAAATAGTTCCGAAAAAAAACCTCCTTTGCACTCCGCCCAAAACTAATGATTGTTGCAAGACTTTTGAGGATTGGTATAATATAGAAATAACTTCAAGTAGGTTATAAAGATGACCAACATATCAAACGAACAAACAGCTATCATCCGTACAGAAAGAGGACTGTCCATCGCAGGTACGCGCATCACTATCTACGACATCATGGACTATGTGACGGCTCAATATCCGCCTAAGTTTATTAGGGGATTGTTTGATCTGACAGAGGCACAAATTAACGCAGCTTTAGCTTATATTGAGGCAAATCGCGCTGATGTTGAAGCAGAGTATCAAATGGTTCTTAAGGAAGCTGAGGAACTGCGACTATACTACGAAGAAAAAAATCGCGATCTGATTGCCAGAATTGCGGCGCAACCACCAAAACCTGGAACGGAAGCTGCTTGGGAAAAATTGCGAGCAGCCAAGGCAAAACGTGAGGCTAAAGCATGATTTTTTTGATAGATCATAATCTCAACGGACACGCTATAATTTTCTTTGGCTCTATTGCTAATCAAGGTTGGCTTGATATCATCCCAATTCGTTTTGTCACCTTTGCACAAATGGAATTACCCATCAATAGCGATGACAGGGTAGTTTGGCGACTTGCTCAAGAAAATCAGATGATTTTGCTGACAGCTAATCGCAGTATGAAAGGCAAGGACTCCTTAGAACAAGTAATGCGCGAAGAAAATACTCCTAATTCATTACCTGTGATTACGATTGGAAACGCTGATAGATTACTGAATGATTCGGAATATCGAGAACGTTGTGTTGAGAGTCTAATTGAGATTGTGCTTGGTATTAATGGCTATATGGGTGTAAGTCGGCTTTTCATCCCCTAAAGTGGTGTAGAGGTTGTTGAAGAAGTGCGATCGCCCTTGGTGCTAGTTATTTTGGATTCAGCAGTGATTTAAGTAAAAATTTTTTATTTAGCTAAACCAAGGATCTATAATACGCTCTACAATACAACTATCCAATAGTTTTATAGGGACAAATGAGAGGCGTAAAACAGCTATTCCTAAGCAGCTTTGCTATTATTACTTTGTGTTGGGTTTTCGGAACTCCCATTCAGA
>JAYTZD010000177.1:0-7537 GCA_043742065.1 Oscillatoriales bacterium | reverse complement strand
AAACGATATTGGACTCGCGCTTTGCCACAACCTGAATTTACGGCAGCTTGAATAATCGCTGCTTTGCCTTTAATTGAATCCATACCATTGAAGCTTTCGGAATTAATCATAATTCCAGGTTCTGTGTAAGCTTCGGTCAGTGGAACTTCATCATCATCCACAATTACTACTTTAATTGGTAGTTCATATTCAGTGGCAAATTGGAAATCTCGCTTGTCGTGGGCTGGTACTCCCATAACTGCGCCAGTGCCATATTCATACAGCACATAATCTGCTATCCAAATCGGGATTTCTTCGTTGTTGAAAGGATTGATGACTTTGCCACCTGTGGGAACACCGCGCTTGGCTTTATCCTCTGCTGTGCGATCCATTTCGCTTTGCAATGCCACTTCTTTCACAAAGGTTTCGACAGCCGCTTTTCTGTCTGGTGTTGTAACACGATTAGTTAATGGATGTTCCGGGGACAAGACAACATAACTAACGCCATAAACTGTGTCGGGACGAGTTGTAAAAACAGCAATTTTTTCATCCATCCCGACAATGGGAAATTCCAAGTAAGCACCGACAGATTTACCAATCCAATTTGCTTGCATTAACTTGACTCTTTCTGGCCAATTTGGCAATTTGTCTAAGTCATTTAATAACTGTTCGGCATAATCAGTAATTTTGAGAAACCATTGTCGCAATAATTTACGTTCGACTAGGGCACCAGAACGCCAGGAACGACCTTCGTTATCAACTTGTTCGTTTGCTAAGACTGTTTGGTCGATGGGGTCCCAATTAACTGCGGCTTCTTTTTGATATGCTAATCCTGCGTCTAAAAATTGTAAGAAAATCCATTGAGTCCATCGATAATAATCGGGAGAACAAGTTGTAACTTCTTTTGTCCAATCAAAGGAAATGCCCAGGCGCTGAAATAAGCCTTTCATTTGGGCAATATTTTGATAAGTCCATTCTGCGGGCGGAATTCCTCGTTCGATGGCGGCATTTTCTGCGGGCAAACCAAAAGCGTCCCATCCCATCGGATTCAATACGCGATAGCCTTGCATCCGCTTGAGTCTGGCAATTACATCAATAATTGTGTAGTTGCGGACATGGCCCATGTGCAGGTTTCCCGACGGATAGGGGAACATGGATAAGGCATAAAATTTAGGCTTTTGGGTATCTTCTGGCATTTGGTCTAAGTTTTGCTCAGCCCATGTCTGTTGCCATTTTTCTTCTATGGATTGGGGGTTGTATTTGGACTCCATAAAAATTTCTCCGTGTAGGATTTAGTAATGTTTGCTTGAATATTTTTGCACATTCAAGGGGCCGCGATTCGGATTTTTTTGCGCTCTCAGGATTTTGGCTCGAATGTCTGTATTATATATTGTAGTATATGTAATTTGCGTTGAGGCCGATCGACCTTCACTCCCATTCGCCCTAAAAACAATCAGACTTACGCACGGGTGCTCAGAAACCGGGTTTTTACTGAGAAGGCGCGTTACAGTCGGCAAAACCGCAAAAAACCCGGTTTCTGAGCATATATTCTGGCTTAAATGCTATCTGGATCGATGTTCAATTCCCGCAGTTTAGCAGCTAAACGTTCAGACTTTTGCTCTGCTTGTTCGGCTCTTTGAGCTTCTTGTTCAGCCCTTTGAGCTTCTTGTTGTAGGCGCTGGCGGCCTAACGCTCTATCTGCTTCTAATTCCGCATAAGAAATAAACTTTTCGCCATCAGGCCGATAAATTTCTAACCCATCTTCTCCCAATTCAAATCGCACACTCAATCTCGGACTAATCCATCCCTCCATTGGCTCAATAACTTCTAAATTTCCGTCAATTCTTTGCCAACCTTGCAACTCATTTCTTTCTGGATCGTAAAGGTAATATTCCTCAACTCCATGACGCTGGTAAAATGAAAGTTTCTTATTCATTTTAGTTTGGCGGTCGTTGTGAGAGCGAATCTCAAAAACGACTTGAGGAGTGACATTATCCTCTCGATATTGTATGTAGGAAAGTCGATCGCCCTTTGGTCGGCCAAACACCACCATCGTATCAGGTGCTTGAGAAATATCGATTCTCCCCTCAACGGGATACCACAGTAAATCGGCGGCCACAAAAACGTTTGGGTCATCTTTAAACAGCGATTCGCAACCTTCTTTGATTTTGACAATTAATTCGTATTGAATGGTGCTTTCTGCCATCGGTTGACCGTCGCTGGAAGGATAAATGATTTCTGCGGTTGTGACTTGCATAGTGGTTGTCTCCGAGAAGTATCTAGGTTTAATTATACTATTTTTTATAACGATATATAAGATAAATTACTCTTTTACAATGTGTTTATGAGCGAGTGCTTTGATGAGAGTCATCAGATGTTCTAGCAGCAGATAGCGGTCGAATTCGCTTTTTTCTTCCCGCGTCAAACCCTCATTGTTGTGTTGATAAATTAGATCGGCAATATGCTCTTTGGCTTCTTCGGATAGTTGAAAGTTGATGATGCTTTCGGGAGTTGTGCCGGCGGCTAAAAACTCAACTATTTCGGCGTAGGCTTGGGGTATTTTAGTTGCTACAGTCATAAATTTGTTTTCCCTTTTTTTATTTATATCACAGAAAGGGCGATCGCTTCTTACACATCGGGGTCTAGAAACCGGGTTTTTCAGGGAAATACTTTGTTCCAGTCGTCAGATTCGGTAAAAACCCGGTTTCTTTGGTAGGAGCGCATAAGCCTGGTATATTTAATCTCATAAACCCGCCCTCACCCAACGACAAATCGCTAAAATTAGAGGTAAACATGAGTGGAAATTTGACATTTTAGAAAAGATTAAAGCTAGGCCAGGGATGTACATTGGGAAATCCTCAGTTAGCGATTTGTTTGTGTTTTTGGCTGATATAAAACAGCTAGGCGAGAATTTGGGATTGAGTCAACTGAACAGGGAACTGAGTTTTATCGGGAGTTTCATCCTTGGTTATATAAACGGTTTAAGTAATATGTTGATGAGGTTGACGATAATGCGGAAATGGCTATCAATGCTACTTCTCGCACATCCTCATTATCGTCATATTGAGCGCGTTCTTTGAGAATAGATAAGGTTTCGTAGTCATCTTTCCATCCGCGTGCTAATTCTTGAACTGCTGCATATCGCACAGCCCAATCATCGTCAGATTGAGCACATTGTTTGAGAATAGGTAAGGTCTCTGGGTCATCTTTCCACCCCCGTGCTAACTCTTGAACTGCTGCTTGTCGCACAGCCCAATCATCGTCAGATTGAGCACGTTGTTTGAGGATAGGTAAGGTTTGGAGGTCATCTTTCCAAGTGGCTGCAACTGCTTCTATTGCTTGTATGTGGATTTCACAAACTAGGTTGTTACATTCTGGAGATGTCGAAACATTGATATTTCCATATTTAGTTAACTTTTTAACTCGATCGCGCACCTTACCAGCAACATCAGCAATATCATTTCTATTCCTCACTTCATCCAAACACTGCGCCGCCAAAAACAGATTGCTAAACTTGTCTGCTTCCCCATCTTCACCAATCAGATATTCCAGGATGTCACCTGTAAATTTAGCCGCCAGCATTCCCGCAATTAAACGTAACACTTCATGCCAAGATTCATCCCGCCAGTGTTTCCGATAAACTTGAATCAAGCCATCTAAATCAAGGGTTTTTTGTTTTTCAAATTGCCGCACAAACTCCCAAGCACAAAAATATTCCAAAAACGTGCGATGGACAAAAGCAAAATAATCCTCATTGTATCCACCCAAAAAGCACAAAATAAAATTGCGTTCCCGCAGTTGCTCTACTATCAACTTAGCACAAGTAGTTGCCTCAGTTCCCATCAACCCCTTCAAAGAATTCGCTATAGTCTCTCGCAAATCTTCGCGACTAATAATATTTCCGGCTAATCCTTTGCCACTCGACTGCATCTTGTAGGCAATGCACCCGCAGATACTTTGTTTGGTTTCTTCATCAATTTTGTCAGAATCAATTTTATGATGACCTAACTTTTCCTTAACCTCAAAATCCCATTTATGTAGCAGCACTTTTGAGGCTTCTTCATAGAGTTTAGCTCGAAAGCGCGGTAACTCCTGATTGCGATTGAGAATTGCCATCATTGTCAGCAACAGCGGATTTCCGGCTAATTCTAGAATCGCCCTCGATTCCGAAATTGCTTTATCCAATCTTTCTAAACTTGCAGCTTGTTTCAAGCGGTCTGTAAATGTCAAATCGTGCCACTTCTGGATAAAAACTTTAATCTGTTCCAGTTCAAAATCTTGCAGCATGAAGTGATGAAATTCAGCATTCTTTAGTCGTTGCTGCTGGTAGCCAATAATCCGAGAAGTGACAAGCACTTTCACCTTTGGATAGGTTTGAGTAAAGTTATGAATTTGGTCAACAATCCGATTGCGTTTTTCCACCTCGAACACTTCATCTAACCCGTCAAACATCACGACAGCGCGGCCTGCTTGCAGCCATTCGTGCAGGATAGATTTGTTTAAATGCCCGATCCAACTAGAACCGCGCTCCATAAACTCTAGGAAATTATTGCACTCTTTTTCATCTTTACTGCGGTTGTACTTTCGCAATTCAATCAGTAAGTGAATCGGTTGAGATGACAACTGATTAGCAGGTAATTTTCCCCACTGAAGTGCCAGATATTTTAACAGTGTAGATTTGCCAGAACCCGGATCGCCGAGAATTACTAGATAACGGTAATTGACATCATCAATAACTTCGATAACCGATCGCGTTTGCTGTTGAGTGTAAGCTTGTTGGTAGCGTTCCAAATCTTGTTGACTGACTTCCGCTGCAATGTCTCCCCGTTCCCGTAATAGCTTTTGAAACTCCTTGGGTAATTCATAATCTTTCGGCAAATATTCTTGACAATATCGCGCGTTTTGCGGAATAAATATTTCTTTGACTGTTAGTTGCCGTTCGTATTCTCCTGACCTAGTATCTAAATTACCTAAATCCAAATATTCATATTGTTCTCGCAGTCCTTCTTGATAACTTTCTAAGTTAAACTCAGCCGGAATCGGAGCATTGTTTTTGACAGCTTGATTTATGCTGTCAAGATTCTGGCTGTTGAAAATTTCTCGTAGTTCCGCATTTTGCTGTATAATTAATTTAATGCTTTTCAGATATTTGTCTGCCACTTGTTCCCAACTAAACGCATCGGGAAGCAAAGCATTTGGTTGCTCCTTAAGCAGATGAGCAGGCAAAATTTTAGTAAAAGTGGGCAAATTCTGTCGCACCGGATGCTGTAAGGTCAAAGTTTGCCAAGATTGAGCTAAGATATGAGTATCTAAAACTCGACAATTTGCTTTAAACGCACTTCCTAAAACTTGTCGTACTGGAGGTTGTTTAATAAATTGTTTTAAAGGTTGCAGATATTGTTTAATTTGTTTTTTGTCTAAATGTGATCGCTCTAATTCTTGCTCGAACAATATGATAAAGTCTTTAATGGCAGTGCGGACGGCATTTTGAGCGAAGGGCTTTTTCGCAAGTCCTTGAATATCTTTAATGCAGTCTTTGAAAAAATCTTTAACGTAGTCGTCTAAAGCGGCTTTCCCCAATTCTGTCAAAATAGGTGATGCTAACACCCACACCAAACCCAAACCAGCGCTGACTGGATCTATCATTGCTTTTTGCTCGATCGACTTTAGTTTAGAATATTATAGCGCGGCTAAGAATTTTAGACTCGGATATTTCGACTACGCTCATTTCGACTACGCTCAATGACCGGAAATCCCGGCGGTTGAAACTGCCGAATCTAAAACTTAGTTAAAACAGCGAACATTTGCGCTTTAAAGCTGCTTGCAAAAGAGCATTATATTGTTTCTCCTTCACGGTATAAGCCCCGAATCTTTCCAAGTGAGGATTGTTCATTTGAGCATCGAAAAGTAGATAAGATCGATCGCGCAATCTCTCCACCAACTTCACCATCGCCACCTTAGAACCCTCTGGAATTCGGAAAAACATCGACTCCCCAATAAACGCGCCACCAATCGACAATCCCAGAATGCCGCCCGCAAGTTCGTCCCCGCACCAAGTCTCGAAGCTGTAAGCCCAACCAGCCTCATACAAACCCCAGTAAATCTGTTTGAGCTCGCGAGAAATCCAAGTCGTTTCGCGATCGGCACAACCCTCAACCACTGCCCCAAAATCGCGGTTTACAGCCACCGAGAACCGATTTTGATTGATTTGGCGTCGCAGCGACTTGGGATAGGTAAAGCTTTCATCCAGGGGAATCAGCGCCCGTTGGCGGCTGGAATACCACCCCAAACTTTCCTCGCCGTCATTGGCCATCAAGAAAAAGCCTTGCGCGTATCCTTGTATAATTGTCGGTATATCATATTGCATAAATTTATCAGTTGTTTGTCCGTTGACCGTTAACAGCCCAAATTAGCAATTAGGAATTAGGAATAATTATGTCAGAACAAATCGAGGCTATCACCTTACCGCCAGCCAAAAATCCCGAACAGGAGGGTGAATGGTTGCAACAAACACTACTCGCATGGTTAGACTCTGAGTTTATCCCAGAAGCCGCTAACCAGCAAATAGCGAAAAGAGCTACCCAAATCTACGTTCGCCAGCGCATGGAAGGCGAAAATGATGTGGGTAGCCTCGTAATTGCGATCGTCACTGAGATGCAAGCCTATGATTTTTCTAAAAGCTTTTATGGCGAGTTTGCGATCGCCAATGCCGTCAGTGATTTATTATTAGAAAGTCTCGGTATCGATAAATGCTGCGGCGAATGAAGCCAGAAAGTTCGGCAACGGATTTTGTAACGGATCTAACGGATGTCAGTCAGAAGAAGGAAGTTTGAGCTGAAATCTGAAACAAAAATAAACCCCAAATATAATCTTACTGATTATTCATAAGTTTTTTCTTCATTCCTTCTTCCTTCTTCCTTCTTCCCTCTCTCTTAGATAACTAAACCCTTCTTTCTTCTATCTGTTAAAAAATCCGTTGCCGAACTTCCTTCGTTTTATTACCAGCTAGACTTAACTACGCCGGGTAAAAGACCTTCGTGAGCCATTTCTCGCATCATGTTCCGAGACAGGCCGAAGTCACGGTAGTAGCCTCTGGGACGACCAGTGGCCCAGCAGCGGTTACGCAAGCGAGTCCGCGAACTGCTGCGGGGTAGCTTTTGCAGTTCCCGGTGAATCGCCATTTTGTCCATCTGATTCGCAGCTTGGTCAAACTGGTCTTTCAGGTCGGCGCGCTTGTCAGCGTACTTGTCTACGAGTGCTTGGCGCTTTTTTTCGCGCTGGATCATGCTCTTTTTAGCCATATTCTGTTGATATCCTTAGATAAATCACAACCTGTTATTATACTATATTTTGATCGTTTTGGATGACTTTAGTTTTAAATATTTTTATTTGTACACAACAACTGCTCTGATTTTTAGGGTTTGTTAGGGTATTTTGTGCGATCGACCTTTGCTAGCCTTGGAACTGATATCGTTTCCAGTTGCATCGAGATTATTAGTAACCGAAATTAGGAGACGGCAGTGCCGTGTCCCTACAATATTATTTTCGGTAGGGACAC
>JAYTZD010000176.1:0-1857 GCA_043742065.1 Oscillatoriales bacterium | reverse complement strand
TGAGGATATGGAAATTCATCAACCAGATAAGAAAGTCCCGATTGAGGGCTGGGGAACGCCAATTTTTGACGAAGAGGGCAAAGTTGCTTTTGCGATCGCGGTTATTCAAGATATCACAGAACGTAAACAAGCAGAAGCCGATCGGCATAAGTTTATTCAGGAACTTTCTGAACTGAATAAAAGCTTAGAAAACTCTCTTGATGCCGAATCAGAATTAACTGATGCTTACGGGAAGTTTGTACCTCATCAGTTTCTTAATTTGCTGGGATATGAAAGTATTATAGATGTCAATTTAGGCGACCAGGTGCAGGAGGAGATGTCAGTGTTGTTTGCGGATATCCGCGATTTCACAACGCTTTCTGAAACTATGACACCGCAAGAAAATTTTAATTTTATTAACGCTTATCTTTCACGGATGGAGCCTGCGATTGCTAGCAATAATGGGTTTATTGACAAATACATCGGTGATGCAATTATGGCTTTGTTTAGTGACTGTGCAGATGATGCTGTAAAAGGTGGTATCTCAATGCTAAATATCCTAAATGAATATAACCAACATCGTCTAAGTGTGGGGTACATCCCGATTCAAATTGGTATTGGCATTAATACGGGTTCTTTGATGCTAGGGACTGTTGGTGGCAAAAGCCGCATGGATAGCACTGTGATTAGCGATGCTGTTAATTTGGCTTCTCGGATTGAAGGATTGACGAAAAATTATGGCGTACCGCTGTTAATTTCTCATGGCACTTTTGAGAAGTTGAAAAATCCGGTTGATTATGCTATTCGGATCGTGGATAAGGTACAGGTGAAAGGGAAATCTCAATTTGTCACAGTCTATGAAGTATTTGATGCGGATCCTGCGGAAGTTCGATCGGCAAAGCTAGAAAATTTGGACATATATAATCAAGCTATGTTATTGTGCGATCGCAAGGAGTTCCGAGAAGCAGCAAAGTTGTTTGAAGAGTGTTTGCGGACAAATCCGATCGATCGGGTGGCTCGTATTTATCTGAAACGCTGTCGGGATTGGCGCTCTTTACTCAAAGGGATTTAATATTTGGGCATGGGGCAACGGGAATTGGGCAACGGCAATTTTAGATTTTAGATTTGGGATTTTAGATTAATGATGCTTACTTTTGATCGAGCTACTTATAGCAACTTGCTGGCAGAAATCGCTCCAAAGGCGATCGAAACCGAAGACGAATATGACCGCCTCCTAGCAGTGGTAGAACGGCTAACGTTCGCTAAAAACTGTACTCCAGAAGAGAATGCTTTACACAAGTTGTTGGTAACACTCATTGAAGTTTACGATGCCGAAAACTATCCGATTGACAAATCCGAACCCCATGAAATTTTGCAACATATCATGGAATCGAGTAGCACCCGTCAAGCGGACTTGGTAGGTATCATTGGATCGAGTGGCGTAGTGTCCGAGGTTGTGAATGGGAAAAGAGCGATTAGTAAGGCACAAGCTAAGGCACTAGGTGATTATTTTAAAGTCTCACCTAGCTTGTTCATCTAATTGTAAGGTGTGCAGTTATGGTAAGTCGGACACGGCAGTGCCGTTTCCCTACCCCGATGAATTGTAGGGACACGGCACTGCCGTGTCCTGATGGTTGGTGTCCTGATGGTTGGACTCCGCACGCGCCTACCGATGTGGGGTAACATTAATTCCGATGCTACTGGATTTGATCTAAAATGTTATGACTATAATTTTGACTTATTTCGTAAAATGACAATGGGAACCGATCGCCTACTGGCTAAAATATCTATAAGATCTTCAGTAATTAAAGTTCTAGCGCTGTTCAGTCTTTGCTGCTTTTTAACGGCAAGTTGCGGACAGCGGACAAATCAATCAGT
>JAYTZD010000175.1:0-1859 GCA_043742065.1 Oscillatoriales bacterium | reverse complement strand
GGAGTCGATCAGGATACAGTCAATATATTTAAGCAAAAAGTCGGTGCAGGCAAGAATGTAACTCACTACATTGTTAGTGGTGACTTTGTGAGTTTGGGAGGAGAAGCTTTTCTGCCAGGAAAAGTGTTTTTTCAAACATTTATTGACCCAATTATCAACCCGCTACTTCTCTTACAAAAACATACTACATCTGGTCTATTGACAACTCCACCCCCTGGTTTTATTCAGAGAGAAATACCTATAGAACAGTTGAATCGTCCTGATTTTACTTTCGCAGATTCAGATTATTTAGAGCTATTAGCTGGCTTGGATGTTGCATTACCACTGAAAGCAGCACTACAATCTCGTGCCACATTAGAGCAATTGAGAATCACTCCCGGAACCTCATTTTTTGGCAATATTATTGCGCTCCAAACTGCTCTAGATCCGTCAACACCTAATAATTTGGTAGGTGATAGTGCGAACAATACAGCCTTGGGTTTAGCAGGGGATGATACGCTGGTTGGTAATGTCGGCAATGATACTCTCAGCGGCAATCGGAATAACGATACTCTCAGCGGTGGAGTTGATAATGACTTGCTCTTTGGTGGCAAAGGAGATGATAGTTTAAACGGGGGAGAAGGTAATGATACGCTAGTTGGTGGATTGGGTGCGGATCTCTTAATTGGGGGTGCTGGACGTGACGTGTTTGCTCTAGGAATAGGGGCTGGTACTGACACAATTTCTGAGTTTCAGAAAGGTGAAGATTTAATCGGTTTGACCAGAGGTTTGACCTTTAGTCAACTGAGAGTTAATCCAACTCAGACTGCAATTGCGATCGAACTCGCTAGCACTGGTGAAGTTCTTGCTACTATTCCCGGAATTCAAATAATCGCTCTCACAGCTACTGATTTTATTTCAATTTAATTGAGATAAAAATTACGCATTTCGACTCCTCGAAACCGGGACTATTCCGATTTTATAAACATATCCGCAGGGGCGAAGCATTCGCGTTTCAAATTTCTCATATAATTGATAAGATATGGGCGCGAATGCTTGTCCCATGCAAAAACGTGATGCACCCTCGAAACCCGGTTTCTGGGACTCCACCGAAGTCTTGATTAATCTGGATCGTCCAATCCCGGCCTCGGCATAGATCCTAATTTTGGCTCATCTTCTAGTGGCAAAAAGAAGATTGTCATCATACCGGGAATCACAGCCAGTGCGCTCATTAAGAAATAATTTTGATAGCCAAGATTCGCCTGTAAATAGCCACTGAAAACCCCAGGAATCAGCACTCCTGCGGCCATGAAGGCGGTGGTAATTGCATAATGGGATGCTTCATATTCTGGGCGAACAGTCCGCATCAGGAACACTGTATAAGCTGCTACGCCAAGTCCGTAGGTAAATTGCTCGATCGAGTTTACGGCATAGGCCCACTCAATCCCCGGCTGATTTATCGCCAACATCCAATACAGCACGTTGGTAGAATTTTGCAGAATAGCCGTCGGCCACATCCATTTTTTTAGTCCTTGTTTGGCAATCAAATAGCCGCCTAATAATCCTCCAACCAACAAAAACATTACTCCTAAAGTACCGGATAATAAGCCCATCTCTGACGTAGAAACTGCTAATCCTCCTTTCTCGACTTTATCCATTAAAAATGGAGGGGCCATTTTAAAAGTTAAGGCATCACCTAATCGAAAAATTAAGACATAAGCGACAATCCAACCAATTTTTTCTTGTTGAAAATAGGTTCTAAATGACTCAATAAAACTGATTGTTTTCCTAGGTGCGCCGACTTCGATATCATGATTTTTAGGATAGGGCAGATACCACCGCTGAAACAGATAAATCAGCACAAATATAATGGCACAAAT
>JAYTZD010000174.1:0-16314 GCA_043742065.1 Oscillatoriales bacterium | reverse complement strand
AGCTCCTTTTTAGTAGTCGATCGGAGTTCTTGGGCAACTGATGCTGTCGCTGACAAGAACACGTTACCCGTTGCTTCTACCGCTTCCAGGATTGCTAGCTTAACGATCGGACTGGCTCCAAAAGCGTATCGAAAAATTTGATATGTTACCAACCGTGAAGCTTTTATTTCTTCACTCCAGACAAAATTCAAAGCATCGCTGAACTTCAACGATTTGTGATTAATACCCAGTGTTTCCATATCCGCCAAAAACCACAACCAGTGATGATCGTCTTCGTAAGTATGATTGTTAATCATTGCCTGAAGAGGATCGTTGGTTGGTTCTTCTCGGAATATAGACTGGTTCAATTCACCAAAACTCATTGCAAAGTGAGCAAGGCAGGGAGCGAAAGCTAGGCGTTGTCTTGGATCTATACTTTTGTCTCGCATAAACTCAAATAGCCCAGATTTAGCAAATTCTTGCTTCTTCTTTTCAATCAATGCTAGGACTTCTTCCATTGTGTTGCACCTGATTATGAACAGATACTACCAACTACATCACTAGAGGCCTGTGATATCAATCATATTATTTGGTTATTCATATCACATTTAGTCGTGATCTAGATCGCCTAAACTGCGTTTTCCAGCCATTGACTTCCCGTTCGTTGGTGGTGACAAGGCTCAAAACTAGAGCTAAATCTTGAATTTATGTGGATTTGTCGGTCAGGGGTGCGATCGGCATCACCGAGTTTGTTACAATAATATGGTACTGAACAGACTGAAGTGTCAGACCGTACATATCAGTGGGATCTCCAACCAGATGTGCTATTTTCATCCAGTTCAGACCCCCTAAACCTTTAGGCATCTACTTGCAATCGAAAAACACTAAGTAATTACTTAAATATTTATGTATCAATATTAACCGATATAAGCTATGGAAACTACTTGAAATATTTAAGTACCGTCCGCACGCACCTCGATCGACATCAAGCACTATATTAACCTAACCCTTCGTCAGAGAATAAAAACCATGAATGCACTTCCCGGTTACAAAATCACAGAAGTTGTTCAACTTGGTGTGAAGTCCATCATTTATCGCGCCGTCAGAGAATCAGATGGAGCGTCAGTCATCATTAAAATAATCAATACCGAGTATCCCACAATAGAAGAAATTACCCGATTGAGACATGAATATACAATTAGCTCAAATCTCCAACTAGAAGGGATTGTCAAACCCCATAGCTTAGAAAAATACAAAAACAGCTTTGCTCTAGTCTTAGAAGATTGTGGCGGTCAATCTCTCAAACACCATTTAGCGGGTAAAAATATTGAAATTCAGAAGTTTTTTCCACTAGCTATTCAAGTAGCTCAAACTCTCGGAGAAGTGCATCAAAACCAGATTATTCATAAAGATATTAAACCCTCAAATATTATCATCAGCCCGGATTTTAAACAAGTAAAAATCACCGACTTTAGCATGGCAACGCGCCTATCTAGAGAAGTTCACCAAAATAGCAATACCACCGTGCTAGAAGGCACTCTAGCCTATATATCCCCAGAGCAAACTGGTCGGATGAACCGAGATCTTGACTACCGAACGGACTTGTACTCTCTAGGCATCACGTTTTATGAAATGCTGACAGGAGAATTGCCATTTAACTCCACCGACCCCTTAGAATTAATTCACAGTCACATTGCGGTAACACCAGTTGCTCCCCATCAACTAAACAATCAAATCCCCCTGGTGCTTTCATCTATGGTTATGAAACTATTAGCCAAAAATGCCGAAGACAGATATCAAAGTGCCTTTGGAGTAAAAGCAGACCTAGAAAATTGTCTGAATCAGCTACAAACCACTGGCAAAATAGACAATTTCATTCCGGGCAAACTTGACAAATCGGGTCAATTTTTGATTCCCCAAAAACTCTACGGCCGCAGAAAAGAAATCGCTGATTTGATGGCATCTTTTGATCGAGTTAGCTTTGGAAAAACAGAGATGGTGTTGGTGAGTGGCTACTCAGGCATTGGCAAAACCTCAATTGTTAGTGAAATTCACAAACCAATTGTACGGCAGCGGGGTTATTTTATTGCTGGCAAATTTGACCAATTTAAGCGGGATATTCCTTATGCTGCACTGACTCAAGCCTTTGATTCATTGATTCAACAGTTATTAACAAAAAGCTCAAAGGAGTTGGCAATTTGGAAACAAAAGCTGTTGTCAAAGCTAGGTCAAAATGGTGCAATTATTATTGATGTTGTCCCTTCTGTCGAACTAATAATTGGTTCCCAGCCTGCTGTGCCGCAATTGGGACCGACAGAATCTCAAAATCGCTTTAATCGATTTTTTAAACTATTTTTGAATGTGTTTGCCCAAGCAGAACACCCCTTAGTTCTATTTCTGGATGATTTGCAGTGGGCTGATTTAGCTTCCTTAAAATTGTTTCAAGAACTGGTAACAGACTTGGAGAGGCGATATTTTTTACTAATAGGAGCATATCGAGATAACGAAGTCAATTCAACCCATCCTTTAGTTCAAACTGTCGAAAATATTCAACAGGCTGGTGTGGCGGTTCATCACATAATCCTCCAGTGTTTGGAGTTGAGTAGCGTCACTGAGCTAGTGCGGGACACCTTGGGTAATGAAACCGAAAAATCAAAGTGTTTGACAGAGTTAATTTTTAATAAAACTGGCGGAAATCCATTTTTTATAACTCAACTTCTCTCAACTCTTCATTCAGAAAAACTGTTAGCTTTTGATTTCACTGTTGGTGAGTGGGAGTGGGATATCAGGGAAATTGAAGTCGCTAGCATTACAGATTACAGTGTCGTTGAATTAGTTGCTCGGAATATTCAAAAACTGCCGGAGGAGACGCAGCAAGTATTAAAATTAGCTGCTTGTATGGGCAACCATTTTGGTTTAGAAAATTTGGCAATTGTTCGGGAAAAATCAGGCTCGGAAACTGCGGCTGATTTATGGGATGCGCTGCAAGCTGGTTTGATTTTGCCAATGAGCAATGCTTACAAAATTCCACTACTTGATGAGGAAATCGGCTCCCAAGAGGGAGAGGATGGAGGAAAAGTGGCAATTAATGATCGATCTCAAGTATCGCAGGCTAGAAGCTCAATTGCTTACAGATTTTTGCACGATCGCGTCCAGCAAGCCACCTATTCTCTCATCCCTGACTCCCAGAAAAAACAAACCCACTTAAAAATTGGGTATCTGTTATTAGAGGGCGGGCACGGGGGCACCGCCCCTACGGTATCGGAAATAGCAGACAATATCTTTGATATTGTCAACCAACTCAATATCGGAGTGGAATTCATCACCACTCAGTCCAAGCGGGATGAACTAGCTAATTTTAATCTTATAGCTGGCAAGAAAGCTAAGAGTTCGGCTGCCTATGAAGCAGCACTCAAATATTTTAATGCAGGTCTAGAACTTCTACCCGATCGAGCTTGGCAGAGTCACTACGATTTAATTATGGAACTCCATGCCGAAGCGCTCGAATTGTCCTATATAAATACCGATTTTGAGCGAGCGTTCCAGCTATCAGAGCTGATTCTATCCCGAACTCAAAACTTGCTAGAAAAAGCCAAAGTTTACGAACAAAAAGTTGTTTTTTACTTTAATCAAAATCAATCCCAAGCTTCCATAGATATAGGTCTCGAAGCTTTGAAACTGCTTGGAGTCTATCTCCCTCAAAAACCCAATAAATTCAAGATTTTTATGGGCCTTATGCAGACAAAATTAGCTGTGGGAAACAAACGGATTGAGGATTTATCCCAGTTGCCGCCAATGGCTGATGCTAATAAAATTGCGGCTCTACGGATTTTAACGAATATGGGTCCGGCTGCTTTTGTAGTAGCACCCGATATGTTCCCACTGATCGTATTTAAAATGGTTACTCTTTCTCTTAAATACGGGAATGCGCCGCTGTCTAGTGTCGGGTATGCAAACTATGCTACTATCCAGTGTGCAGTGTTAGGAGATATGGATTCTGGATACCGATACGGTCAAATGGCTCAGGCACTTTTAGAGAGATTTCAGACCAACTTGTATAACTCTCAAATCTCACTAATTTTTAATGGTTTTATCCGTCACTGGTCTGAGCAGGTCAGGCAAAGTCTTATCGGTTTACTTGAGGGTATTCAGAGTGGACTAGAAACGGGAGATGTCAACAATGCTTGTTATTGTGCTAGTTTTTATAGCAATTATATATTTTTGAGTGGTGAGCCTCTGGAGTCTGTGGAGAGTAAGCAGAGTCAATATATTCAAATGTTGGTGAATTATAAGAGTGAATTTATGATTTATCAAGCCAAAGTTGGGGCGCAAGTTGTCTTAAATTTGCAAGGTAAAACAGACAATCCTTGTCTATTGACGGGCGAAAAGTTTAATGAAGAAACTATGCTGCCAGCATTAAGGGAGAGTCAAAATAATCTGGTAATATTTATAGTATATTTGTGTAAATCATGGCTAAATTATCTATTTAAAGATTATGGTAAATCTGCTGAAAATGCCATAACAGCCTCAAATTACTCTGAGGCTGCAATGGGCATGATGTATGTTCCTATCCACAATTTTTACTATTCCCTCTCACTCTTAGCTTTGTATCCCACAGCTTCAAAAAATGAACAGAAAAAACATTTTAAAAAAGTTGCGTCGCTTCAGGAAAAAATGAAGCATTGGGCTATGAATTCTCCGGGTAATTATCAACATAAATATGATTTGGTAGAGGCAGAAAAAGCGCGAGTATTGGGAGAATATGAAAAAGCTGCTGTATATTATGATCTCGCGGTGAAAGGAGCTTCGACTCATGAATACATCCATGAAGCAGCGTTAGCAAATGAATTAGCGGCAGAATTTTATCTAGCTTGCGATCGCAAAAAAGTAGCTCAGATATATTTAATAGATGCTTACTACGGCTATATTTATTGGGGAGCAACTGCCAAAGTCAAACATTTGGAGTCACAGTATCCGATGTCTTTGCCCCCTATGTCGGTAGCAAGACCTGGTGCAGAGCAAAATATGATTAGCACTCATCCTAATTCAATAAGTAATCACAGTAGTTTATTAGATTTGACAACTGTTTTGAAAGCATCTCAGGCAATCGCTAGTGAAATTGTGCTGGACAGGTTGTTAGAAAAGTTGATGAAAATTGCGATCGAGAATGCTGGAGCACAAAAAGGTTTTCTATTGATGCCTAGGTCAGGAAAATTGGTAATTCAAGCAGCAGCTTCTGTGGAGTATTTGGATATTAAAGTTGAGCAATGTCCTACAGTCGCCCCAGCCGAGGTTTTGCCAATAAGGGTGATTAATTATGTGGAAAGGACACACTCTGACGTAGTTTTAAATGACGCTACTAAGCAAGGTCTATTTACAGATGACCCCTATATTAAAATGCAGCAAGTGCGATCGGCTCTTTGTACTCCGATTCTGAATCAAAGCAAACTCGTAGGCATTCTTTATCTGGAAAATAATTTAACTTCTGAAGCATTTTCTCCCACTAGGTTGGAAGTTTTGAAAATACTTTCTTCGCAAGCGGCAATATCTCTGGAAAATGCGTTACTTGTTGCTAATTTGTCGGTTGCGAAGGAACAGTTGGAGGATTATTCGCAGACGCTGGAGGTAAAAGTAGAAGAGCGCACGCAGGAATTAAAGACTAAAGAAATGAAGCTGCAAGAAGCTCAGAAACTGGCGCACCTGGGTAACTGGGAATTTGATTTAGAGGTAAATAAATTAACTTGGTCTGAGGAAGTATTCCGAATTTTTGGTCGCGCAACTCAACTACTTGAACCGACTGTTTTAGAATATAAACAGCAGATTCATCCAGATGATTTACAGCTTTGGCTAGAGCAATTAGACCAGATTATTCTGTCAGGAAATTCTTGTGAATTTGAGTTGAGAATTCTACGCCCTGATGGAAGTGTCAGATATATTTTTGTTAAGGCGCAAGCTATTTTTGATGGTGATAAGGTGATTAAGTTATTTGGCACTATACAGGATATTACCGAGCGCCAGTTAGCGCAGGATGCTCTGCGGCAGTCGGAGGCGCAATTGAGAGAAAAAGCGACACAGTTGGAAGTTACCTTGTCCGAATTGCGCTCTACACAAATTCAACTAATTCAAACGGAAAAAATGTCTTCTTTGGGGCAGTTGGTAGCAGGGATTGCTCACGAAATCAATAATCCGATTAATTTTATTTATGGCAATGTTCTTCATGCTAGCGATTATAGCTTAGACTTGCTGGAATTGCTCGATATTTACCAAAAGTCTTACCCGAATCCAACCTCTGATATTATTGCTAAAACAGAAGATATTGACCTTGGTTTTATTCAAGAGGATTTGCCTAAAATGCTGGAATCGATGCAGGTTGGAGTCGATCGCGTTCGCAATATTGTACTGTCGCTGCGGAATTTCTCAAGGCTTGATGAAGCTGAGATGAAACCTGTGGATATTCACTCTGGGATTGATTCTACTCTGTTAATTTTGCAGCATAAGGTGAAAAAGAATGCAGATGGAACGGGAATTAATGTGATAAAAAACTATGGTAAACTGCCGAAGGTAAGTTGTTATGCTTCTGGGTTAAATCAGGTGTTTATGAATGTTTTGAGTAATGCAATTGATGCAGTGGAGTTAGGAGTTGGGCGGCAGGATAAAGTGGCTGAATTAGAAAATCCTTTATCTAAATTCTGTGAACGAAAAATCGAGATTTGGACTGAGGTATGTGACACAAATTTTGTGAAAATTCATATTGCTGATAATGGCCCTGGGATGAGGGAGGAAGTGCGATCGCGAATATTTGACCCTTTCTTTACTACAAAAGGTGTAGGTAAGGGTACTGGTCTGGGGTTGAGTATAAGTTATCAGATTGTGGTAGAGAAACATGGCGGGAAGCTAATGTGCGTTTCTGCACCGGGTGAAGGGGCTGAGTTTGTGATTGAAATTCCGGTGCATCAGTGATATCAAATCCGTTAGCATCGGAATTATTGCCGAAATTAGGAGACGGCAGTGCCGTGTCCCTACAATTAATCGGGGTAGGGAAACGGCACTGCCGTCTCCTCCGTTTTTATGATTCGGGTGTTACCGGAATTGATATGATTAAACATCACGTTCTGTGCGTATCCATTTGGTTTGGCGCTTTAGGATAAAACCCAGATACAGAGGGATTTTCCAGAGGATGTAAAAAGGTACGGATAACAAAGTGGAACCGGAAATATCGGCACGCCCGAATTTAGCCCAAGCGCCGACAATTGAAATTAAAATCAGCAATCCTTGTACTGCTAATAAGACGGCAGGAATTGGGGATGTTCCGAGGGTTGCTGCTAGTAATGAGGCTGCAAAAGCTGCTACCCAGATGGCTACTAACAGCGAAAGGGGAGGCACGGATAGGTCAAGGGCGATCGCAAATAAGTCAAATCGTTTTTGCTGGACAGACGCTGTTGTCAGGCGGGGAGTTTGGGTTAATAGTGTCTGGATGTGTCCGTGCTCCCATCTGGTTCTTTGAGTTTTGGCGGCTTGCTGCTGCTGCGGTAAACACCCGGTGACTCTGGCTTCGGGGCAGAACATGGTTGGAGATCCGGCGATCGCCAAATCGAGACTCATTTGCATATCTTCAACAATATTGCTGCTGGCTAGGGAAACTGATCGGATGATTGACCAGGGAAAAGCCATGCCAGTTCCTGTTAGTAATGATGGGAATCCTAATTGTTTTAATCCGCTGGGTCGGACTAAGTTTTTTACTAGAAATGCTAAGGCGGAAATGGAATCTTTCGGAGTAGGATTGGGCGGCTGTTCCATGAGATAAGTTGCTTGGACTGGCCGTTTTGAAGCAACTGCAACTCTGGCTAATGTCTCTAAGGAGTCTGGCTGACAGATGCAGTCTGCGTCAACCATGATTACTACTTCTGGGGGGTCGGAGGCGATCGACTCTAAGCCGAAGTCTAGGGCGTATCCTTTGCCTTTGCGTTGTGTGTCTTGGCGCTCGATCGCACTTGCGCCACAGTTACGGGCGATTTCTGCTGTTTCGTCGGTACAGTTGTCTGCAATCACTAACAGGCGATCGTCTGGTGTTAGCTGTGGCAATATTGTGGATATTGTGGCTGCAATTCCTGCTGCTTCGTTGTAAGCGGGAATTAAAACGGCTATTCTGGGACGGGGCGATTTAGTTTCGGATGTTTGGTTTGGGCCTGATAATAAGGCTGCGGTGCATTCTAGAAATAGAACTGCGACGGGAATTAGGAGAATTAGTGCGATCGCAAATAGAATTACATCAATAAATAGGAATGCTAGCTGATTATTTTGCACAAATTTAGTACCTTAATTTTATTTTTACTTCCTACGGTTATGAGTAGAATCTAATCAACAATAATACGGAGGAGACGGCAGTGCCGTGTCCCTACCCAAAATAATATTGTAGGGACTAAGGTACTGTCGTCTCCCTACACAAAATAATATTGTAGGGACACGGCAGTGCCGTCTCCTAATTTCTATCAAAGGTAGCATATCATGTAGATTTTGCCAATACGCCAATATATTGATACACCCTACACATCCAATCCCAGTAGGGACACGGCACTGCCGTGTCCCTACTGCATCTGGGATACGCTGTCTTGATAGAAAGCGGGTTTTTTGAGTCTTAATGTTACTGATGTTAAGCTGCATCGCGGAGGACAAAAGGATCTGATTTTTTTTGAATGTACAATGGTAGTTCTGTAAATTCTCTGACACATCTGGATACCGATCGCAAATACTGCACCTCAACTCCAATAGAATCCACTGTTGAAAGACTTTCAATTAACTCATCAAATTCATCAGCAGTAACTTGAGCGCTGTACAAAACTTCTGCATTTATTCTGCCATACATTCCTTGTACAAGTAGCTCGATAATCTCGTTGTAGTCAGCGATATCTGTTCCGTAACCTTGCAATTTCTTCGGGTTGATTCCCGACTGCAAAATTTTCAACAAGTCTGGGGCTGAACTCCACGCAAAAGAGGAAGCAATCACTTCTTTTTCGGCGGCTACCAGAACTTGTTTAATTTGCGCTTCTGGGAAATCAGGATTGCTAATTAAGCTTTCCAGGTGGGACACTTGTTGATCGAATACCCGCAAAGAAAAAGGAGCCACTTCTGCACTCACTATATCGCCACAATCCTCAATCATTCTAAAAGGGTCTTCGAGAACATTAATTAGCAGGTGAATTTCTGTAGGTTTGCTCCAGTCAAATTGTCCCATAAAAAATGGTTCTTCATAGCCTGGTAAAAGTCCTTGAAAATAAATCGGGAGATTTTTGCCTGACTCAAGTATTTTGTAGAGTGCTACTTCCAAAGTTTCTGTTGGCCAACCGAGATTGCGTACTGTAAAAAGTTTGAGTTTTCCTGGAACTGATAATACCAGTCCGTTCAACAATAAATGTACGGCTTCGACCAAATTTTGAGCGGTGACGTAGCGGTGGGGAGCGTGAACGTTGACAGTCTTACTTTGCTGTACTTTGTTGGACATTTGTTCGCAGAACAAGCTGTTTTCCAACATATGAGTAAAGCGCACCATTCCGTAAGTAACGTTTCCGGTTTGAGCTGCTCTGGCAAATTGCCATTCGGCAAACTTTTTAGAAGCGGCGTAAACTTCGGTTGTAAAATATCTGGATGTTTTGCCCGTGGAAGAAAATACACAATTTTCTATGTCGTATTCTTCGCAGAGTTGGATGACGTTTTGGGTTCCCAAAAGGCTAGTTGTAACTGTCTCTCGGATTTGGATTTCAGCTAGTCCGGGGGAGCGTTGAGCTGCTAGGTGAAAGACAATATCTGGCTTTTCTACTTCAAATATGTGTTTTAGGGCTTCAAAGTTGCGAATGTCGGCAGCATAGAAGGTGACATCACCTTTTCGCTCGAAAATAGGGTGGGTTTCTTCTAGGTTTTGACATCGGGCTTTGTCGGCGGAAATGATTTGATTTGCGCCTAGTTCGAGGAGTTTTTTAATTAAGAAATTGCCGACACATCCTTCGCCGCCGGTGACGAGGATGGTTTTTCCTTTGAGTTTGCTACTGACTGCGGTGGTGTAGAGGTGAACGGTGCGATCGCGTACGTCCTCGAAAGGTTCGTTTTCTAATTGTCCGTCGGCTTTGTAGGCTGCGATTAGCTGTGTGGTCAAAGTTTGAAGAGTAGCAAGGATTTCAGAGTCTTTCGGTTCGGGAGAGCCTGGGGGAACTAGCTGTTGGATGCGATCGATGATTTCGGCTTTGCTAAATACTTCTGATGGGTTAGATGCAATTTTCACTTTTTGGCTCCTTTGATTTAAAAAATATACTTTATCGGAACGTTTTCTACATAAAAAATGTTATTACAACTATAAACTTAGCTGACTAGAGCTTGGCAACACTCACAACATATCTTTACTATTTCTTTACATTAACCTAGGAATTTTAGCTCGAATTTTAAAGTTAATGTAAAGTCAGGCCGTTGTTAAACAAACTTAATATTACATTTTACTTATATATGGGGCAACCACGGGGGGTTTGCCCCTACAATTTCCTGGTACTTAGCAGGGGCAACCACGGGGGGTTTGCCCCTACAAATTCTGCTACCTAGAAGTAATGCGCCGTTCTTTTTTGCTGCCTTCAAAGCCACGAGCGTCGGCAACATCGTAGCCTCCTGTCCGCAAGCGACGGTCTAAATCGGTCGCTTCGGGAGACGCTTTTGCTGCTTCTTCGATCGTAACTCTGCCCTCAAGTACAAGTGCATAAAGAGCTTGGTTGATAATCTGCATTCCTTCGTAAGTATCATGTTCCATCAAGCGGAAAGCTTCGTCATCATCACCTTTCATCAAGTAATCGTTCATAGCAGGTGTATTCACCAAAATGTCGTGAACTGCGACGCGGCGGTTGTCAACTGTTGGCAACAGAAGTTGGGCAATTACTGCTACCAAAGAGTCGCAAATTTGAATTCGCATCGCCTGCTGTTCTTCGGGCGGATACATATTCAACAAGCGGTTGATGGCATTGATGGCACTGCGTGTGTGCAGAGTTCCTAATACTAAGTGACCTGTTTGAGCTGCTTGTAAGGCTGTATTGATGGTGACGCGATCGCGCATTTCACCAATCAGAATGACATCGGGGTCTTCCCGCAAGACAGCCCGCAACGCCTGCCCAAATTCGTGGGTGTGTAAGCCTACTTCCCGCTGGCTAACCAAACATTTCTTGGAAGGGTGAATGAATTCGATCGGGTCTTCGATGGTAACGACGTGCTTTTGTTCCATCTGATTGAGGTGGTCAATCATCGCAGCTACTGTTGTCGATTTTCCCGAACCAGTAGGCCCCGTAACTAAGATTAAACCTTGCGATCGCAGGATAATGCTTTTGAGCACTTCTGGCAATCGCATGGAGTCGATAGTGGGTATTTCTAGATTGATCAAACGCAATACTATGGCACCACCATTCAGAGAATCAAAACAGTTTACCCGACACCGGACGAAGCCTGGATAAAAAATTGCTGCATCTAATTCTTTGGTAGTTGTGAACTGTTTTCGCTGTTCGGGAGAGAACATTTCTGCTAAGTAATCTTCAAAGATTTCTGGGGTTACTTTGACATGGTTCATTGCTAGTTGCATCACGCCCCGAATCCGAAATCGAGGTACTTGGCCGACTCGAATGTGAATGTCGGAAGCGCTTGCGGTATGGGCATCTCTGACCATTTGTTCGATCGTATTTAGGGGAACTTCTGGCTGTCTCTGGGCTGCGGGTGCGGGAGCCGCTGCGGGTGCTGGGGGTGGCGCTGGATGATGCCCTGCCAAAGGCGGTGGCGGTGGCGGTGTACGGCGGGCTTGAGCGTCTGGTCGAACGGGTGTAGGATTGTCTAGTGGGTTCATTTTTTTCGTCTCCAAGGAAGAAGGGATAATAGCCAGGATTTCAGTGATTAAGAATGCCTTTGATTAACCATTACTAACAATTTAAACTGCTATGAACATCGGTCACAAAATTGCCGACTGGCTAGAAACTCGTGCTGTAACGCCGGCTCATACGGGTTGGGTGTTGATCGGGTTGACTGTTTTCTTTTTTGGGGCTGCTACTAATACAATGTCTGGGTGGCTGTATGCCCTCAGCGGTGGGAGTTTGGCGCTGTTGGGAATAGCGGCGTTTTTATCGACTCGATCGCTCCATTCGTTGCAAGTCCGCCGTCGTGCGATCGAGCCTGTGAGTGTGGGCGATCAAATTACGATCGAACTAGAAATCGAAAATCGCTCCCACGAACCTAAAACCCTGTTGCAAGTGGTGGACATTTTGCCATTTGTACTGGGAAAGCAGGTTGTTCGCGCGATCGAAGTCATAGCAGCCCACAGTATTTACACGGATACATACTACCTGGAAGTCCAGCGGCGGGGTGTTTATCGCTGGCAGGAGGTGTACTTGAGGACAGCAGCACCTTTGGGGTTATTTTGGTGCCGACGCAGCCACCCAGTTAAGGCGGTGGCGGTGGTTTACCCGCAGGTTTTGTCGTTGAGCACTTGTCCTTTGATCGATCGCATCGGTCAAGAAGACAGTCCGCAATTGTACGATCGCCTGCGATCACAAAATGCTACAGAAGGCCTCACCCGTAACCTGAGACCCTACCGACACGGAGACCCCACCAGACTGATTCACTGGCGCACCAGCGCCCGCTACGGGGAACTACGGGTGCGGGAGTTGGAAGTTGCAGCCGGCGGTCAAGAAATTATTATTGCTCTCGACAGCGGTGCCACCTGGGAACCACAGGAATTTGAACGAGCCGTGACAGTAGCTGCGTCCCTTTACTTCTATGCTAGCAAGCGTTTGTTAAACGTCAAACTTTGGACTACCGGAACTGGAATCGTATCGGGGAACCGGGTAGTTTTGGAAACTTTAGCAGCAGTTAATGCAGGGGAAGATGTGGTTGAGGAACGACCCAAACTGCCGATTATCTGGCTAACTCAGTATGATGCAAGTTTAAGCACTCTTACCCAAGGAAGTCGTTGGATACTCTGGCCAAGGGAGACTGCTAAAATCGGCGAAAAAATGTTAGTAAAAAATGATTTTCCTGGTCTAGAGATTCGCTCCGATCGACCTTTAGAACTCCAGTTACAATCACCACTGGAAAGAGCGATTAATTATTAAGATATTCCACACAAAATCCTGTAGAAACAGCGATGGGTATCAATCCTGGGGAGTTCGACCTCTAAATGCAGCTATTTCCTGCTTCATGTCAATCAATTCTTCAAGGCTTGATATTTGCGGATAGCATTGTTCATGGAGTTTATTTGCTCTCCATGAAATGAGGGCGGCATTAAGCTATGAACAGTATGAACCAGTCCATTGTGCATGACATCGGTCGGAAGTGCAGAATGATCTAGTCCTAGTGTATGTCCTATTTCATGGGCAATGGTATTGGCAATTAAGTTCGATAGTTGATTGATATTAAGGCTGGCATTATAAGAAGCATAGAATACTTGGTCAATCCGAATAATTGCCCGATCTGTCACCATTCCAGACTTGAAACTAGCCACGCCGAGATAATCAACGGGCTGATTATCTGCGAATATATAAACATGAGTAAAGTCTTCGCCCCATTCTTGGCGATCGGGGGGATCGGATGTCAAAAATACCTTGATGCTTCTAAATGCGCCGTAGAGTTTGGAGAAGGCATCCATCAATAGGGAAAATATCGCTTCTCTATTTTCGGGTGTGACATCCATTCCTGATACATCTACCCAAATGCAACGGCGAAAATCGCTGTCTTTACCCATGAGAAAACCCCCACAGGAAGGGCAAAACTCCCACTGAGGCTGAATGTGAGAACGACAGCCATGAGAGCGGAGTTTTGGGGTTCTAGTCAGGTTGAGCCGTTGAGAAAGGGGGAGTTTTAGCTGGCGATTGTGTTTGGTTAAGTCTAGGCGATCGTACAGAGACATTGATTCAGTGTCTGATTCGAGCAAGTAGAAATCATCTAAATAGTGAGCGAGTTGTTAAGCATAGGTTTGGACAAGTTCCTGTAACCCATTAACCTTAACACCGTTACCGATGGCTGCCATTTTCCACTCATCATTATGCCTATAAATTTCTGCCATCAGCATCCCGGTCATGCCTTGGTATTCAGAACCTGATAAGTTGTACTTTGCAAGTTCTTGATTATTAGACTGATTAACCAAACGCACAAACGCATTTTGAACTTGTCCGAAGTCTTGCTTACGGACTATGCAATCGTAAATATTAACTGTGAAAACCAGTTTGACAATTTCCGAAGGGATCCGAGATAAATCGATGAGTATTTGCTCATCATCCCCGTCTCCCGCCCCTGTGAGATTATCACCTAGATGCGTAATAGCTCCTGAACTGTGGGAAAGATTGCTAAAATAAATGACGTTGGCATTATTCTTCACTCTGCCATTTTGGTCTAAACAAATCACTGAGGCATCCAGGTCATAATCTGGAGCATTACTAAAAGCCCCAAATAAACCCCCACCCGATCGTTTTGCTACATCCCAGCCTAATCCGCAGATCAGTTTTGTGAGCCCCGGCGCTTCTTTGGAAAGCGAGATCCGTTGTCCTTTTTGCAGGTTAATTCCCATGTGTTTTACCTTTTACCTTTTAGCTTTTAGTTGCTATAGCGATCGAGTAATGCTTGCAAACCACCTTGATAACCTGATCCGACTGCATTGAGACGCCACTCGCCGTCTTTGCGATAAAGTTCAGCCATAATCAGTGCTGTCTCTATGGAATAATCTTCTACAAGGTCGTAGCGAACAGCTTCCTGTTGTGTTTGGTCATTAACGATCCGCACGAAGGAATTTTGCACCTGACCAAAATTTTGATGGCGTTGCTGTGCTTCATGGATGGTGACAGTTACGAGAATTTTTTGGACATCATTAGGCACTTTTTTGAGGTTAATTTTGATAACTTCATCATCCCCATCGCCGGCCCCGGTGAGATTGTCTCCCATGTGCTGGACGGATTTGTCGGGATCGGGACTTGTGAGATTGTTGTAAAAAATGAAGTGGTTATCAGAAATTAATTTGTCATTAGCACCTAAGAGGAACAATGCTGAGTCTAGGTCAAAGTCTAAACCCGTGTCTGTCTCTTTAACGTCCCATCCCAGTCCTATGTATACTTCTGAGAGACCTGGTGAAATTTTTTCGAGGGATACTCGTTGTCCTTTGGTCAGAGATACGGCCATGATTTAATCTTCCTCTTTATTTTAGAAGTGTTGAGGGAGGCGCGGACTTGAAAAGTTTTGAAGTCTTTGCTGGAACAAATTATTTCATCTTAAACCACAACAATATTAGCTAACTGTAGAGAATGTCAATAGGAATTATAACTATTTATTATTTTTGGGTATGTGAGTAAATAGCAATCATACTTTGCCGATCGACTTTACAAGCCGATGGTTTTGCCAGCAATTATCGCAGGAAAAAGTCAATCCCTGTTAATCTGTAGTGTCGGGAATAGCTTCGACTAGATCTTCTGGTACATACTCCGGTGAACGTTCGACCCTGACTCGCCGGATGGGGAGATTTGCAATCAGTGCTGTGGCCCGTTGGTCGCTAGCGAGGGAAAACTCCGACTCCGTAGTATCAATTTCCACGTACCGAGACACCACCTCTAGAATTTCTCGGCGCATCGCCTCAACCATTTCGGGGCTGAGTTCTGACCTATCGTGGGCGAGAACCAGTTTGAGGCGGCGTTTTACCTCATCGCGGCTGTTGTCTGACGTGCGCGGGAAAAGTCGTTCGAGAAGTGTGTATATCATGATTTGGCTCAGTTGTCAAGGGCTAGGCATAGAAGAAGGAAGTTCGGCAACGGATTTTGTAACTGATTTAACGGCTTTAAAGAAGAAGAAAGAAGGAAGACAGATTACAGAATTTTAGTGTTAAAGAATTTACGGAGACGACTGAAAAAGGTTTCGGGACGGGGATTTAGATCGAGAAAATCAACTTTTTCCCCTTCTAAGCGACGGGCAATATTGTCGAAAGCGGTTCCTGCTAAAGAGGGTGTTTCTGACAAAACCAATGGTTCGCCTCGGTTGGTGGAAACAATGACGCGCTCGTCGTCAGGAACTACGCCCAGCAGCGGTATGGCGAGGATTTCCCGCACGTCTTGCACCGACATCATATCATTAGCGAGCACCATTGCGGGCCTGATGCGGTTGACGATTAGCCTAATTTTTTTGACGTTGTTGGCTTCTAGTAGACCGATGACTCGATCGGCATCACGGACAGCAGCGATTTCTGGAGTGGTGACAATGATACCTTCTTGAGCCGGGGCGATCGCATTTTGAAAACCCTGTTCAATGCCGGCTGGAGAATCGATTAAAATATAATCATATTTTTCGCCC
>JAYTZD010000173.1:0-35275 GCA_043742065.1 Oscillatoriales bacterium | reverse complement strand
CAGTAGAATTCGCCGTGGCTGTTGTGTTCGGAGCGACGTATTTTTTGATAGCTGCTTGGAGTGGACTCAAAGGCAGAGGATTTTGGTTTTGTTTGCCTGAGTTAGCGCTACCGGAGACATTGGATAAATTTGCTGTCTCATTCTGACCTTCTTCGGTAATAGTTTTGTTCCCAAAAATCAGCCCGCCGTCTCTAGAGGGATTCAAAATTGCGATCGCGCTGGAATTTGGCAAGCTGGAATTTTGGGAGTTATTATTGGCTGGCGAAGCAGCAGAAGTTGCTAAATTTGGTAGGGAGGCAAATGTGTTGATTGTCGGCTGTCTGGGGATTGAAGATGGCCGAGAATTTTCCGAACCGCGATCGCGAATTTCATCGAATAAACCTTTGCTTACTGATGAATTTAACAAATCCAATTCTGAGTTAGAGCGATTGAACTTATTGACGAGCAACGGTACGCTGTCGATTTCAGCAGCTATTGCGGTATCTTCAGCAGATAGCCCTGCGATTGAAGTTGGATTATTTGAAGTCGCGACATCTTCGCCATCGATGCTCAAGTGCTCTGGATTTACCGATACCTCCCAGATAAAGAACCCCCCAGCACAGAGGACTGCCAGTGGTGTCCAAACCGCAGGCTGTATCCAGTGGCCCAAGCGTGCTATCAAATAGCGGACGGATGTAGGTAATCGCTTAAAACTTGACATAGTTTTGCTTTTGTTTTCAGCACAGACTTAAAACAAGTCGTCAATATCTACTATATCACCTCAACAGGGTGATAAAATTCGACTTGGCGCGGTGTCGCTCCTTCCGAACGTGTCAGCATCTAAGACAATTTAAGATTTAACAGATGAAAAAAGTAGTAGAAGTATTAGCAAATCGGGAAGAATTAATTGATCGATCGCTCTCGATTGTGCGATCAAAAATCCAAGCAGCCATAGCAGAACGAGGAATTTGTACGATCGCCTTGGCAGGCGGAAGCACACCGGAACCACTTTATAGGGCGATCGCCACTCAAGACCTGTCTTGGGACAAAATTCACGTTTTCTGGGGCGACGAACGCTACGTGCCAGACGATCACCCAGACAGCAATCAAAAAATGGCACGCCTTGCATGGCTTGACCAAGTAAATATCCCCGCCAGCAACATTCACCCAATGCCAACGGGTAGCGCCGACCCCGCCGCCGACGCTGATGCCCACCAAATCGAATTACAGCAGTTTTTCAAGGTATCTGATGGGGAGTTTCCGGCGATCGACATAATTTTATTAGGGATCGGAGACGATGCCCACACAGCCTCTCTATTTCCCCACACAGCAGCTTTAGAAGTGCGCGACGCCCTTGTTACCGTTGGCAATAAAGACGGTCAACCTCGCATCACCTTTACAGTCCCCTTGATTAACCATGCCCGGTGTGTCATTTTCATTGTTGCAGGAGCCAGCAAAAAACCCGCCCTCGCTCAAATTTTTGCGCCCGCAGCCGACGACATGACTTATCCATCCAGACTGATTCAACCCAGTGGCGAACTTTTGTGGTTGCTAGATGCGGCCGCTGGCGAGGAACTACAATAGCTTAGGTAGAGGGGCAGTCATAGCGGTGGGAGAGTGCCAAAATAATTATCAAGAAATTGGGTTTTAAACCCCGTCCTTCTAGGACGGCTTTATGTTTACTAGAGACACAATTGCCAGTAAATATGCTAAATTAGTGGAATGTTAACCATGAACTACCGTTACCGAGTCTACCCAAATACCGCTCAAGAAGAGTTACTCAAAGAGTGGATGGACACTTGTCGCGTCGCATATAACTACGGACTGCGAGAAATCAAGGACTGGTGCAATAGCCGGAAGTGCATGGTTGACAGATGCTCTATCAGTCATGAGTACATCATGCCTGCTGATAGTCCTTTTCCTGGCGAGGCAAAACAGCTTAATGCTCTGCCAAATGCTAAAAAGGTATTTCCCCGATTGGGTGAAGTACCAAGCCAAGTATTGCAGCAAGCGCTCAAGCAATTACACCGAGCCTGGGAAGGATTTAAAAAAGTTGGGCATGGGTTCCCTCGATTTAAAAAGTTTGGACAATTTAAGTCTTTGTTGTTTCCTCAGTTCAAGGATAATCCTGTGACTGTCGTACATATTGCCTTACCAAAATTGGGGTTGATTCCAATTAACCTGCATCGTCCAATCCCACAGGGGTTTGTAGTAAAGCAAGTCCGAATAATTAACAAAGCGGATATTTGGTACGCTTCTCTCAACATCCAATGTGATGTCAGCGTTCCCAATCCAATGCCACACGGTCATCCGATTGGAGTAGATGTTGGGCTTTCCAAGTTTTTAGCAACCAGTGACGGGGTGATCGTAAAATCGCCTAAGTTCTTGAAAGTCATGCAAAGCAAGCTGAAATTGCTGCAACGCAGACTTGATCGAAAAAAGAAACGGTCTAAAAATTACGAGAAGCAGCGCATCAAGGTTGCTAGAGTTCACCACACAATTGATAATGCCCGTAAAGATTTCCACTTCAAACAAGCTCATGCCCTTTGTGATGCTGCCGATATGGTCTTCATGGAAGATTTGGATTACCGAATCCTAGCCAAAGGAATGCTTGGAAAACAAATGCTGGCGGAGGGATTTGGACAATTCCGAACTATCACCAAGTATGTGTGTTGGAAGCGCGGTAAATTCTTTGGTGAAGTCAGCGCTAGGGGAACTTCGCAGGAGTGTCCTGAGTGTGGTGCAGTAGTTAGAAAGGATTTGAGCGTTAGAGTTCATTCTTGTTCTAATTGTGGCTATACAACGGATCGGGATGTTGCCAGTGGTCAAGTGATCAGAAATCGGGGAATAGAACTGATTAGTACCGATGGACAGTCGGGAATTCAAAATGCCTATGCAGACGGTTTGCCGGGGGATGAGATGTCTCAGCCTAGGTCAAAGTCGAAATCCCGTAAGGGAACAACTAGGAAATCTAAGAAGTGATTCTTAGAAGCTCCTTACCTTCAGGTAGGAGTGATGTCACGAGGCTGATTTAAAAATGTGGCCGATAGTAAGGAGAAATCGATGATTGTCTGTCCAAATTGCAATCACCAAAACCCCGACGGAGCTAGCCAGTGTGAGGCTTGCTACACACCTTTACCCATTACCGCCAGTTGCTCGAACTGCGGTGCTGCGGTTCAGACAGATGCAGCTTTTTGCGGTCAGTGTGGTTTTAATTTACGTCCAGGTTCCTATGTTCCAGAAACTGAGGCAAATGTAGAATTAGCTTCGTCCGTGGGCGCGACAGTGGTATCGCCAGTAGTATCGCCATTGATTCCAGATTTAGTTTCGCCTGAGCCTCTGATGGTATCGTCCACGAGCGGGACTACAAATGTAGGGCTTAATCTGGAAAAAACTCCAGTCAGTATTCCGCCCACTCTTCCGGATCCGACACCATCGTCCTCAGTTCCTGTTACAACTGAATCGGTAGCAACTTCTGTCAATGCTCCCGTGGTTGTCAACCAACAACCAGTGGCTGTAGCAAACACTCAATTGCAACAGCAGTCAGCCCGGCTGATACACGTTCAGACAAATACGCTGATGGAATTGCCTCATAATCTTTCTGTGATTCATATAGGCAAGCCGAATGACATGGTACCGCCGGATATTGATGTTGCCGGATTTGCTAATTCTGAGATTGTCTCTAGGGTACACGCTAATGTCCGGGTTGAGGGAGATGCTTGCTACCTAGAGGATATGGGCAGTTCTAACGGTACTTATGTCAACAATACTCCCTTGCCGAAGGGAAATCGACACCGGTTACGACCGGGCGATCGCATTTCTTTGGGTAAAGGAGACCTGGTTACGTTTTTATTTCAAGTCTCTTAGATCGAGTTTGGATTGGGCTAGAGAAAGTCTAAAATCTAAAATCGCATCAACGAAGTGCTCTACCAAAACTCACTGCTGCCAATGTGATTAAGCTGACCTTGCTACATCCACTCCAGTCTATACCTGTCCGCAGTTGGATTTTTGAAGACGAAGAGGTCGTCTCCATTGGGCGATCGACAGAAAGCCACGTAGTTCTTTTCAGCGCGGTGGTTTCTCGTCGTCATATAGAATTGCGGCGCACAGGGACAAACTGGGAACTGATTAACTTAGGTACGAATGGCACTTACCTCGATGGTAAGCCGATCGCTAGCATTCCAATTGTGGACGGTCTGATCGTTCACTTAGCTCGATCGGGGCCAAAAATTCAAATCAATGTTGTCCCCAATCAGTCCTCAGTCCAGTTACCACAAATTAGCGTCAATCCGAGGGATGCTAAAGAAATTTATGCTCCCTCACCAGGGGCGCAAACCATTACGATGCCGATTCCTGAACAAAAAGAAATTGGCACTTCTAGGGAAGAGGATGATTTAACGGAGGCAGAAAATACTCGCGATTATTCTGAAGAAAAATATTAAATTAGTCTATCAGGGTCGATCGAAATTTCGATCGGCGGTGAACAGGATTCGGATGTTAATCAACAGTAATTCCAAGAGTTCCTAGATGCCAAAGTTGTGTATGCTTTCATCATCAGAAAATTTGGTCTCAAACCCCGTCCTTCTAGGACGGCTTTAATTAGTCTGCGCGATCAATATTTCTCTAACATCAGTGATTACCTTAACCCTACTACATCCTATTCAGTCTGTCCCAGTTCAAAGTTGGTGTTTTGAATCCGAATCGGTGGTGCGGATCGGTCGATCGAACGACAATGATGTAATTATCTACAGCGCTGTCGTTTCTCGCCACCACGTAGAGTTGTGGAACAATCCTTTTGGCTGGGAAATTATTAATTTTGGTGCTAATGGCACTTACATAGATGACCAACTGATCGCTCAAATCTTAGTGGTGGATGGGATGACGATTCGTTTGGGCAATTCGGGGCCCTCTATCCGCATTCGGGTGACTGCGACGAATCTGCAACCGGAAAAAGTGAGGAAACCACCGAATCCATCGCCCTCTGAGCAAAAGGAGGAATCTGCCACAGACGAGCCAACTCCTTCACCTTTCCGTGAAGAAATCATTGACGACGACGAAGATGGGGCATTGACTCAAATCGATCTTGATTGATCGATCGCGAGGAACAACTTTTCAACCTTCTACGGATAAGATTTCGGGGCGATCGGTTAACATGACCTCAGTTTCATTGCGCGCCCAGCGGCGGTAATCCAAGAGTAACTGGTACATCAATCGCTGTTTCACACTCAGCAATACACTCTTGAGCAAACCATTACCCGTTGCTTCCAAAATTGGTTTGGGTGTCAGCCACAAAGGTGGTGGGAGTTCTACTCGCACTTCCAAATCTGCTTTTCCCTGGAGATAAGTTACCCCGCAACTTTGATGGGGCGACAATTGTCCTTTGAGATTCAGAGCAAAGCGATCGTTTATATAATCGACTCCTAGAATCTCACAGGCGACAGATTCCATATTGATTGTGCCATCAGAGAGTGTCCACACCCTCATGTCTACGGTGGGTTGAATGCTGAGCATCATAAATTCTAAGGGCCGCATTTTCAGCCGGAAACAGTCATCGCTTAGCTGTTCTGTACGAGTGCGATCGACTAGGGCATTCACCAGTCGCCTGGGCTGGCGGAGATAGTGTTGAATGGGAACCCGTTCCTCTGGTACGAGGATCTCAACTGATTGGCAAGCCTTAAACCTGGTATACATAATAGGAGATTAAAGTATAGGATTCGTAAGTATATCTTTAATAAACTATAACCGTTTTCAAGTGACATAGGTCAAACAGCGAGTCATGTCAACCGAGAAATAACGGAGAAAAGTTTCTCAGATACAGCGCTAACTTTCGGATTTTAGTTGCTGTTGCTATCTGGGTTAAATACAGAGTTCTTATTGAAAATTATAAAGTATGAAAATTTCGATCGCACATCTTGGCCCTGTGGGTACCAATGCAGAAACAGCCGCTCTGGCTTATGTTCAGTGGTTGACCAAAGAAACCAACTCTGAATGCACCCTGTGTCCTTATTCAACCATTTCCCAGGCCTTAGAGGCATCGGCTACAGGGGTGGTTGACTTATCAGTTGTGCCAGTGGAAAATTCAATCGAAGGGAGTGTCACTGTCACCTTGGACACGTTGTGGCGACTCGATCGCCTCCGCATTCAACACGCCTTAGTGCTGCCGATTTCCCACGCCCTAATCTCAAAGGCTGAAAGTTTTAATCAGATCCAAAAAGTTTACTCTCACCCGCAAGCCTTAGCTCAATGTCAGTTGTGGCTGGGGAAGTTTATCCCATCGGCTGAGTTGATTCCGGCGAATTCAACCACGGAATCGTTGAATTACCTGGATGATACCAGTGTGGCGGTAATTTCTGCTCCCAGAGCGGCTGAACTTTACAATTTGCCCGTGTTAGCTCACCCGATTAATGATTATCCCGACAATTACACTCGATTTTGGATACTCGGTAAGGGAGTTGAAGAGCTGGAAAATGTAGAAATAGGCGATCGCCCCCCATCCACCAAATCCATCACCAAATCCCCTGCTAAGTTGATCCTGGATGCTTCATCGTCTAGTTGTACCCATACCTCCCTAGCTTTTAGTGTGCCTGCCAATATGCCGGGAGCGCTGGTCAAACCTTTACAAGTATTTGCCAGTCGGGGAATTAATCTCAGTCGGATTGAATCTAGACCAACTAAGCGATCGCTCGGAGAATATATTTTCTTTATGGATGTTGAAGCTAACGCTTGCCAAACATTTGTGCGATCGGCATTAGAAGAGCTAAAAGTTTACACTGAGACTTTAAAAATATTTGGCTGTTACACTGTCTTGTAATGGTTGTTTTACTTACTATTTTATAAGATGTTACACTATTCTTGTAATATACTGTAAGTAAGATTAATTTTTTCAAGTATCAAAGTTAAGAGGCTAGTCAAATGAATGCCGATCAACTTCTCAATCGATATAGTGCCGGGGAGCGATTTTTTCATGAATTAGACTTTACCGGCGCACACTTGCGGCAAGCTTTTTTGAGTCGAGGTGGTTTTGTCTGCTCAAACTTCAAAGAGGCAAACCTTATTTTGGCCAACTTAACATTCACAAACTTAACTTGGGCAAACCTCGTTAATGCTCATCTGGTGATGGCCAATCTAAGTTACGCCAAGATCAGTGGTGCCAATTTCAGCGGTGCCCGATTAACAGGAGCTGACATGATAGACGCTTGCGGCGAAAAAACAAATTTTTATGACAGCAAAATGATTTCTGTCAATTGCACTGGAGCTTCCTTTAGAGAAGCAATTTTCATCGAAGCAAATTTAATCGCGGCTTGCTTGGACAAAACAGACTTGAAAGAAGCAAATTTTATGGAGTCAAAACTCAGGGAAGCGAGTTTTAAAAACGCTGATTTGAGAGGCGCAATTTTTTGTGAAGCTGATTTGCGCGGAGCTGATTTGCGCGGAGCCGACTTCAGGGGTGCGAATCTCGATGGGGCTAATCTCGATGGGGCGAATGACTATGGGGCTGATTTCAGTGGGGCAATAAAATTTTGCATCAGAGTCGAACATCGTTTCCGGTAGCATCGGCATAAATATTACCCATAGCCAGGATAGGGCAGTGCCCATAGGTGTCAACAATCAGGTAAAACCGATAGTCCGCCAGGGGTTTCAACCCCTGGCTAATAGCAAAAGTCCTGGATCGAGGACTACTGAATTGAGCATTCTTCTCTTCAGTCAAGAAAGAGAGGACTTTAGCAGAGGTTGACTACTTGAGTGTATCTTTAAGTACAGTTCGAGCCGCTAAGTGATTGCGAGTAGAAGTTAAAATTTCTGTTTCGCGTTCCAATCTAGCAGCAGTATCTTGCAATTCTAAAAGGATTTGTTGTTCTGTCGCAGCGCCATAAAGGTAGCTGGCTACCCAATAGGACAATTCTGTAGGCAAACTGGGAATGTCTTCGGGTAAGTCGATCGCCTGATCCATCAATTTGCTAGAAAGGCGAACTACATCTCGAAGCAGTTGTTCGACTTCTTTTCCTAAAGATCTGAGGTCTTTTTGTGGGGGTTCGTCTTCGATCCATTCAACTAAACCAACTAAATAGGGTTTTTCCCGCACTGCGTCGAGCACTCGGAACCGTTGCTGGCCCAAAGTCATTATTTTCAGGCGATCGTCAGGGAGTCTCTGACAGTGAATTACTTCGGCGCAGCAGCCGACAGCAGAGACTTTATTTTGCTCAGGGTCCCACATGAGTACACCGAAACGGCGATCGCTCTCCAGAATCGTATTCATCATGATTCGATAGCGAAACTCGAAGATTTGCAGCGGGAGCGGCCTACCTGGAAATAGAACCACTTCCGGCAACGGAAATAAGGGGAGTTCGCGAACTGCTACTGAGGAAGAGGATGCCATTATCGCTGGAATGTGAGGGTACTTGCGCTTCTTTTTCTTACTTTAACTGATTTCCGGTAATTAGGTGACGGGGGTGAGGGGCGATCGGGGGAAAATGCGGCGCGGGCGATCGAGCCTTCAGGCCCATGCGTAGGGTCAGAAACCAGGTTTTTGACGAAAATCCTGGGTTATTACCCACAAATTAGGTAAAAAACCGGGTTTCTTTGGCCCCATGCGTAGGGTCAGAAACCGGGTTTTTGACGAAAATCCTGGGTTGTTATCCACAAATTAAGTAAAAAACCCGGTTTCTTTGGGCTGATGCGTAAGCCTTGCATAACTTATTTAGCGCGCCCAAGGTACTTGAATTTCAATACCCACTTTGTCACCGAGATCGATCGCCGTATTCGCAAATTCTGTCACGCCTACAATGCCAACTCCGATCGCAGCCACCCCTGCTGCAATACCTTTTAAACATTTCTTTAATCTAGGTCTATCCCATTGATCGTTCGGCTTCTGGATTTCAGTTTCCACATCTTGAATGTCGATAATTAGATCGTCTCGAATATCTTCAGGAAACTGCATTGCGGTTTCTCGCATGGATGAAATTAGTTTGAGAAGTTCTACTGTATTGGCGTTATCGATATGAATGCCACCAGAGGCTGTTTGTTGGGCGCTGTCTTTGACTTCGTTAGCGATAGCTACGCTGCCGATTTGTGCGCCAGGAAAGTTGTTATTTTGAGGAGAATTTTGAGTCATTTTTTTATTGTCGATGTTGATGTTTAATTGAATGCTAGAAGTATCTCCAGAGTCAAGTTGATTGATTCCATAAATTCGCTCTTTCTCTTCCCATTGTTGCAAATTATCCGGGAAATCTTCCATCAAGCGCCGCACCTGAACCATTTGATAAGATTTTTCGCATTCGACTTCGTAGCGGTGGTTTGCCAAACGGCGGCGCAGCTTTTCAAAATCGTAGAGGTGAGGGTCTTGGCTGCCTTTGCATTCAGAACAGTTGCAGGGGATGAATTCTTGGTATTTTAGGCGATCGTCATAAGTAGCATGAATTTTCCAGAGTTCGTGGCGGATACGGTCTAAAAGGGATTTTTTATGGTTGCCAGAAACTCGAATGCGGATTTCTCGTTGGTGGTAATTCTCGATAACTTCGGCTTTGGCGTAATTGTCGGCGAGGATGACTCCATCGCGCCAGACAATATCTCCCCTACCCATTGGTAAATCAGATTGAGGGCGGTAGATTAACAAGTGCATTTCTACAATGAAGCGGGTAATGATGCCTTTGGGCATGAAGTCGTATTCGTAACGCAAAATCAGGTTATCGGTGTCGTCCCAGTCGTAATTGGGCGTTTCGAGGGGGAGAAGTTGCGGGGCGATATATTGTCCGAGTTGGCAGGGGATTTCGTAACACAATTTGAAGTGTTTCATCAAGTGCAGTAGTTCGTCCTGCAAGTCTTGGTATTCTCTATCGCGCCAGATTTGCTTGAGGTTTTCTTGGGTGAAGTACCCGTAATTGTCGATGATTTCTGCGTTGTCCGTGACTTCTCCATTGTCAGTAACTTTTTTGTTGCCGACGACTTTGTAAACAGCCTTAGTTGCCAATTCGGGACGCAGGATAACTACATTTTTGAGGATCGGATCTTTTTGGAAATGGAGGATAATACCCAAGTCGTGGAGGTATTTGCTGAGACCCAGCATCGCAGTTTTATCGGACTTTTTGAAGCCTTGGCTAACGCAGATGTTGAAAAATTCACTGACTTCGATATGAGTTTGGCGTTGGGAATAGTTTTCCAAAACATAGCGGACATTTGCCCAGCGTTTGGGGATGGGCGTACTGATGTGTTCGAGGGTAGTGATGCGGTTTTGCAGGGCGCGTTGGAGGGCTTCAAGTCCGCGATTGGTGGCGAGATTGGTAGCGAAATCTTTTTCGAGGTTAGGAAAGTCATGCCGTTGTTGGCGGAGGCTGATTTCGCAGCGGATGTCTTGTTTTTCGTTTTGGACGAGGAAGACGGGACTGCCCTTGCTGAGGAGTTCGATGATACTCAGCCAGTAGCAGAGGTTAGGGTTTTGGCGGCGGTTATCGACGAGGAGGACATACAGGGAACGTTCGGTGAGGAAAAATTGGTGGGTGGCGTGGTAGATTTCCTGTCCGCCAAAGTCCCAGAGGTGGACGCGGAAAGGTTGGCCGTTGGGTTGTGGGAATTCCCAGCGCATCACATCGATGCCTTCGGTGGAGGGTTCTCGTTCTTGCAGTTGGTAGTTGGGGTTGAGGAGTTTGTTTGCTAGGGTGGTTTTGCCCGCTTCGCCTTCGCCGACAATCAAAAGTTTGGCTTCGTTGAGTTCCTCGGTAGCGTTGGGGTCACGAGTTTGGAAGTAGAAATCGAGAATGGTACGCAAATCGCCTGGTTGATAGAATTTTTCGCCTAGGATTTCGGGAGGAATCGGGAGCAGATTTCCCCGCAAGTCCAGTTTTTCCAGCTTTTCCATGCCACGAATCGCCTCTGGGATGGAGGTAATCTGATTGCTATCAAGGTAAAGCTGTGTCAGATTCGACAGTTGGGCGATCGCCTCTGGGATGACGGTAATCTGATTGTTACTGAGGTCAAGCCGTGTCAGATTCGACAGTTGCCCGATCGCCTCTGAGATGATGGTAATCTGATTGTTACTGAGGTAAAGCCCTGTCAGATTCGACAGTTGCCCCAGATCCTCTGGGATGGAGGTAATCTGATTCTCACTGAGGTTAAGCCCTGTTAGATTCGACAGTTGCCCGAGATCCTCTGGGATGACCGTAATCTGATTGTTACTGAGGAAAAGCCCTGTCAGATTGGAAAGTTGCCCGAGATCCTGTGGGATGGAGGTAATCTGATTGTTATTGAGGTCAAGCCATGTCAGATTGGAAAGTTGCCCGAGATCCTGTGGGATGGAGGTAATCTGATTGTTACCGAGGTAAAGCTCTGTCAGATTGGAAAGTTGCCCGAGATCCTCTGGGATGGAGGTAATCTGATTGCTATTGAGGGAAAGCCGTGTCAGATTGGACAGTTGCCCAATCGCCTCTGGGATGGAGGTAATCTGATTGTCATCAATCAAAAGTCTTTTTAAGTTAGTTAATTGAAGAACAACATCAGGAAACTCAGTTAACTTATTTCCAATCCATTTTAGTCTCTCCTCATCCCACTTCCCCAACACCAAAGTCTCAAGCTGTGTGCACTTGCCAATCTCCGGCGGCAATTCCTCCAACCCCAACCCCGCCAAATCCAATTCTGTCTGGTTCTGGGAGGCGACTTGATCGATTAACTGCAACAACTCCTCTCGCGTCATGCCCTTTATCTCTCGCTAGTCTTCATTTTATTGTGACAGTATTTTTAGTTTAATGGGGAGTTGCGCGCGCATCGCGATCTAAGAAACCGGGTTTTTTGGAGTTTTCTCGGCTGTAACGAAGTATGCTGGCAAAAACCCGGTTTCTGGGCTGTGGTGCGAGGAAGGGCGATCTAAGAAACCCGGTTTTTTGGAGTTTTCTCGGCTGTAACGCAGTATGCTCGTAAAAACCCGGTTTCTGGCCTAAGCATTACTATTATAATAAAAGAGCAGTTAAAAGAGGAAAACCAATGGTGACAAGCCTGAATGTGGATACGGCGCTGCTGCAAGAGGCGATCGAACTTACGGGAGAAACGGCGATCGAGAATCTAGTTGAAATTGCCTTGCGTGCATACATTCAACGCCTCAAACAGATGAAAATTTTAGAACTCTTTGGTACGATCGACTACGCAGAGAGTTACGATTACAAACAGCAGCGAAATATCGCTTAGATATCCCATCATGAATGTAATCGTCGATACGGCTATTTGGTCATTAGCGTTGCGCCGGAATTCTCCTGAAATGAATTCTGCTGTCGTGAATCAACTGCGATCGCTGATTGCCAACGGTCGAGTTATAATGCTCGGAGGCATTCGACAGGAGATATTGTCGGGTGTTCGGACTTCCGAACAATTCGATCGTCTCCGCGATACTTTACGCGCTTTCCCAGACTTAAATTTAGTTGAGGCAGACTACGAACTCGCTGCTGAATTTTGTAATACTTGTCGCCGCAATGGCATCCAAGGTTCAAATACTGATTTTCTGATCTCTGCTGCTGCCCATCGTCGCAGCTATTCGATTTTTACAACCGATCGAGATTTCCACAATTTTCAAGCTCACATTCCTATTAACATTCTAGAGGTTGAGTAAAAATGGCGATCGGGAAATTCTCATTGGAATAAAGCCTCACCCTTTCAATCAGCGGTTTGATGAGAGATAATAATACGATCGATTTCTTCGCGGTGGCGTATCGTAATAATGCCAAGCATTCTCTAGAGCGCGATTGTCCAAGACTGGATAATATAGCAAATTTATCGAAAAAGAAAAGAATCTTATCAACCATAGCATTACCAGCAACGCAGCTTACAACACCTCGATCGTATTCTCAACTTTAAAACTGGTTTCTGACTATCCTTGCGTCCAGGAATGAAAAAAAAGGAACAAAGTATTTTCCCTTGTTCCTTCTTTTGCTATTTCTCAAACCATCAATCTACAGTTTGACTTCGATATCTACGCCGGCTGGCAAATCCAGTTTCATCAAAGCATCAATTGTTTTTGCAGAAGGCTGATGAATGTCGATAATGCGGCGATGCGTGCGGGTTTCAAAGTGTTCGCGAGAATCTTTGTCAACGTGGGGCGATCGCAGCAAACAATAGATACGGCGTTTAGTAGGCAAAGGAATCGGACCGATCGCAGTGGCCGCTGTCCGATTTGCTGTATCTACAATCTTTTCGCAAGATGCGTCTAGAATGCGTCGATCGAAAGCTTTGAGGCGAATGCGAATTTTTTGTTGTTGGATAGCTGCCATTTTGGTTTCTTTAATTTTCTAGGTTCAGTTTATTTTTAGTCATTAGTCATTAGTCATTAGTCATTAGTCATTAGTCATTAGTTATTAGTCATTAGTTATTGAACATTGAATCAATAACCACTGACAACTGACCACTAACAACTGACCACTAACAACTGACCAAATAGCAGAAAAGCCTATTGATATTTGGTGGCTTTTCTGCTACTTAGGCTATGAGCGTATTCCTACTTGAGGATTTTGGAAACAACACCAGCGCCCACGGTGCGTCCGCCTTCACGGATAGCAAAGCGCATTCCTTGTTCGATCGCGATCGGGTTAATCAACTCCACAGTCATCTTAATCCGGTCACCAGGCATCACCATTTCAGCTTCCGTGCCATCATCAGCAGTAAACTGTTTGATCGTACCAGTTACATCAGTTGTACGAACGTAGAACTGAGGGCGGTAGCCGGAGAAAAATGGTGTGTGACGACCACCTTCTTCCTTCTTCAGGATATAGACTTCAGACTCAAACTCTGTGTGAGGCAAGATGCTCTTCGGCTTGGCAATCACCATACCGCGTTCAATCTGCTCCTTCAAAACTCCCCGCAGCAGCAAGCCAACGTTGTCGCCAGCCAAGCCTTCATCCAGAGACTTTGTGAACATTTCCACACCAGTCACCGTAGTAGGGCGAGTGTCCTTCAGACCAACCAATTCGACGTTTTCGCCGACCTTGACTTTCCCACGTTCAATCCGGCCAGTAGCAACAGTACCCCGACCAGTAATCGAGAATACGTCTTCAACTGCCATCAAGAAAGGCTTATCAATTTCACGTTCTGGAGTAGGGATGTAACTATCCACTGCTTCCATCAGTGCGTAAATCTTATCAACCCAGGGATTATCGCCCTTTATAGTCTTAGGATTAGCAGCCATTGCTTCGAGAGCTTTCAATCCCGAACCAGTCACGATGGGGATATCATCACCAGGGAAATCGTAAGATGTCAGAAGTTCGCGAACTTCCATTTCCACCAATTCCAAAAGTTCTGCGTCATCTACCATGTCTTCCTTGTTCAAGAAAACAACCAAACTAGGAACACCAACTTGCTTAGCTAGCAAGATATGTTCGCGAGTTTGAGGCATTGGGCCGTCAGCCGCTGACACAACTAGGATGCCACCGTCCATTTGAGCCGCACCAGTGATCATGTTTTTCACATAGTCAGCGTGTCCGGGGCAATCAACGTGGGCATAGTGCCGACCAGTGGTTTCGTACTCAACGTGAGCAGTATTAATCGTAATACCCCGTGCTTTTTCTTCAGGCGCGGCGTCGATTTCGTCGTACTTCTTGCCTTTTGCCTGACCCAGTGCAGAGAGAGTCATCGTAATCGCGGCGGTCAAAGTTGTTTTGCCGTGGTCAACGTGACCGATTGTACCGATGTTTACGTGGGGTTTATTCCGTTCAAATTTTGCGCGTGCCATTCTCGATTTGTTCCTTGTTTTTTTAGCGATTTTAGACTTGAGATTTTAGACTTGAGATTTTGGATTCAATCCAAAATCCAAAATCTAAAATCTAAAATCATTAGTTCCCTTTGTTCCTAGCGATAATGGCTTCAGCCACATTTCGCGGCACTTCTTCGTAATGGCTGAATTCCATTGTGAAGATGCCTCGACCTTGGGTTTTCGAGCGGATGTCAGTAGCGTAACCAAACATTTCTGCTAGTGGAACTTTTACAGAAACTTTAGCAATTCCCTGATCCGTCTCTTGACCCTCGATCTGACCCCGACGGGAGTTGAGGTCGCCGATGACATTCCCGATGTAATCTTCGGGAACTTCTACTTCTACCTTCATCATAGGCTCTAGCAGCACAGGCGTTGCCTTCATCACGGCTTCTTTGATCGCCATTGAACCGGCGATCTTAAATGCCATTTCTGAAGAGTCTACATCGTGAAAAGACCCGTCTACCATAGTAGCTCTGAGGTCAATCACGGGATATCCTGCTAGAATACCTGATTCGCAGGCTTCTTTCATCCCTTGTGCCGCTGGATTGATGTACTCTTTCGGTACAGTACCACCGACAATTTTGGAGACAAATTCAAAACCAGTTCCCTCTTCAGCCGGTTCTAGTTCGATCACAACGTGACCGTACTGACCTTTACCGCCGCTTTGGCGGATAAATTTACCTTCGGCGCGGACGGCTTTGCGAATGGTTTCGCGGTAGGCTACTTGCGGCTGACCGACGTTGGCTTCTACTTTGAATTCGCGCAGCATCCTGTCTACCAAAATTTCCAAGTGCAGTTCGCCCATGCCGGCGATGACTGTCTGATTGGTTTCTGGGTCAACATTGACTCGAAAGGTGGGGTCTTCTTCCGAGAGGGACTGGAGGGCTTTGGAGAGCTTCTCCATGTCTTGTTTGGTTTTGGGTTCCACCGCCACCGAGATGACTGGTTCTGGAATAAACAGGGATTCCAGAATTACTTCCGAGCCTTCTTCACAGATGGTATCGCCTGTGAAGGTGTCTTTCAGACCCAAGGCTGCTCCCAAGTCTCCGGCGCGGAGTTCTTCTACATCTATCCTATGATCCGCTTTGAGTACAACTAGGCGAGAAACCCGCTCTTTTTTGTCTTTGGTGGAGTTTAGGACGTAGCTACCTTTTTTGAGGACGCCGGAGTAGACGCGGACGAAAGTCAGGCGACCGTAGGGGTCTGCCATGATTTTGAATGCCAGAGCTGACAGCGGGGCGTTGTCGTCGGCAAACCGCTCTGCTGTCTCGCCGTTGGGTAGGAGTCCTTGAATTGGCGGAACTTCCAAAGGCGACGGCAGATAGTCGATGACTGCATCCAACAATAACTGAACGCCTTTGTTTTTGAATGCCGAACCGCACAGCATTGGGACGATCGTACCAATGACCGTACCGTGACGCAGGGCCAAGCGGATTTCGTCTTCCGTTAGTTCTACGCCTTCAAGGTATTTCTCGGTGAGGGCGTCGCTGGTTTCTGCTACGGATTCGATCAGCTTGGTGCGATATTCCGTGGCTAGATCCTTTACTTCATCGGGGATTTCTATTTCCTCGATGTCGGTACCGACGTCATTGTTGTAGACGTAGGCTTTCATTTGCACTAAGTCTACAATTCCCCGGAAGTTTTCTTCGCTGCCGATCGGGATTTGGATGGGTACGGCGTTTGCTCTCATGCGATCGCAAATTTGAGCATGAACCTTGTAGAAGTTCGCGCCCATCCGATCCATTTTGTTGAGAAACACGATCCGTGGTACTTTGTACCGATCGGCTTGTCGCCAAACTGTTTCCGATTGTGGCTGAACTCCGCCTACCGAGCAGAAAACTGCGATCACTCCATCTAGCACCCGCATGGAGCGTTCGACTTCGATCGTGAAGTCTACGTGTCCGGGAGTGTCTATGATGTTGATTTTGTGATCTTTCCAAGTGGTAGTGATAGCGGCAGCAGTAATCGTAATTCCCCGCTCTCGCTCTTGCGCCATCGTATCCATAATTGTTGTTCCATCGTGCACTTCACCCATTTTGTGAACCATGCCTGAATAGAACAGAATTCTTTCTGTTGTTGTTGTTTTGCCCGCATCAATGTGGGCGGCGATGCCGATGTTGCGAGTTTTTTCTAGCGGGACGATACGTACCACAGCTACCTCCTTGGAGTTTATGTTGCTATAATACAACTATACTACATAGTCACTTTGTTTGCCGTCGCTACTGGCTTAAAACACAAGTATATGGAGCTTATTGTTACATTTTAATATTTTTTGCAAGATTTGTTCACAAAAATATTAAGGATGTGGCATGGAGAAAGCGCTTGAGTTTTGAGTTTTGAGAAAGGCAGTTTTCGATCGGCCCCGTCGGCAGTGCTGCCAGTCGCAATGCAATCTCAATACTCAAAACTTAAACTTTGAAATACTCACCGACTATGAGGTGCGGTGATTCTTGACGCTTCATCGGGTTGGGCTACCGAAGTAGTCTGACAATCCCTCTGCGCCCATTTAGAGTCGTGGCGATTCCCCCATCCCGACTTGTTCTATAGGCTTGCTCAATTCGACCTAGATTCGAGCTGGCAATTAGTAACGGTAGTGAGCAAAAGCCTTGTTAGCTTCTGCCATACGGTGTGTTTCTTCGCGCTTACGAATTGCACTACCTGTTTCGTTAGCTGCATCCATCAGTTCGTTAGCCAGCTTGGCGGCCATTGAGCGGCCGGTGCGAGCACGAGCAAATCTAATCAGCCAGCGAAGAGCGAGGGTAGTTCCGCGATCTTGACGCACTTCCATCGGCACTTGGTAGGTGGCACCACCTACGCGGCGAGCTTTGACTTCTACCAGGGGTGTAGCGTTTTTGACTGCTTTTTCAAACAAGTCTAACGGTTCGGCTCCTGTGCGTTCTTGGATGGTCTTGAGGGCATCGTAGACGATGCTGGAAGCAACGGATTTTTTACCGTGCTGCATAATCCGTCTCACCATCATGCTGACCAACCGACTGTTGTAGGTTGGATCAGGGGGGACTGGACGTTTTTGAATAACTGTGCGGCGAGACATAGTTCTATTTGGGATTTTTGATTTTGAATGATTGAGTTTGAGGTTTTTGTCAGCGATCGATATATTAGTTAGCGATCGAGGAGTAATTTTTGCCCTTCAACCCCGAAAAGTGCGAATTTTGTCTTATTTCTTAGCTGCTTTAGGGCGTTTGGCACCATATTTGGAACGACCTTGTTTGCGGTCTTTCACGCCGGCAGTGTCTAATGTACCGCGAATGATGTGGTATCTAACCCCAGGCAAATCTTTTACCCTACCGCCACGGATCATTACTACCGAGTGTTCTTGCAAGTTGTGACCAATACCGGGGATATAGGCTGTCACTTCAAAACCAGATGTCAGCCGTACCCGCGCCACTTTTCGCAGCGCCGAGTTAGGTTTTTTCGGGGTGGTTGTGTACACTCTGGTACAAACTCCGCGGCGCTGGGGGCAACTCTTGAGAGCTGGCGATTTGGTTTTTTTCTGCGTTTGTTCCCGTGCTGAACGAATGAGTTGCTGAATAGTGGGCATGAGTTACGGCATTTCTAGCTTTTTGCTGAATAGAGTGATTTTGTGGCATCCGCACTGAAAGTCCCTTCCCCTATGCGGAGATGGGATTTTAGGGAAAATTATGGATAAATGAGGATACCAGACTCTGTATTCTACACGACTTCACTCTTTTTGGCAAGGAATTAGGATAGAGGGAATGTCATAGATACCTCCAACTGTCGATCGAATCATCATTTTTGGCAGATGCGTTTCAACCGTAGCGGGGGGGTGCATCACAGTCATGGGTCGATCCACATCACATAAAATTATAGAAGCTTCCCTAATAATAAATCATATAAATTCAAGACCTCGGCTTAATTCAAGACACCGGGGCTGGCTGTCCGTGATGGACTGATTTTGTAGGGAATGTGTGATTTTTGAGTTAAGATTCCATTAATTAAGCCCAAGAGAAATTCAAAATAGACTCACAAATCTTTCAAGGACATTAGGGGTAAAAAAACGGGTATGTTTAATTCTACTGAACTATTAATCGAGGTTTTCATTCAACACCTTGAGGACGGCTACAGGCGTACTTACGGAGGATACAAGTCAGATTATGCCGATATTATTTCTTGGGTAGGAGCAATGGCTTTAGAAAACATCGCCAACAGCGATGCTCTGTATCACAATGTAGAACACGCAATTTGTGTCACCTTAGTCGGTCAAGAAATCTTGCGAGGAAAACACATTCGCAAAGGCGGAGTATCCTGCGAAGATTGGCTCCACTTCATCATTTCTTTGCTGTGCCAAGATATCGGATATGTCAAAGGAGTTTGTCGAGAAGACAAAAAAACAGAAGGATTGTATGCTACAGGAAAAGATGGTAAGAAAACTGCACTTAATCCCGGCGCAACCGCAGCCAGCCTAGCGCCTTACCGACTTGATAGATCAAAATTATTCATTGAAGAACGCTTCGGGAATCATAAACTAATTAATGCCGAAGCAATCAAACAAAACATCGAGGAAACTCGTTTTTCAGTGCTAGACAGTAATGCTAATGAAAATATAGTTAATTATTCGAGTTTAGTTCGGGGCGCTGACTTGATAGGTCAACTGAGCAACCCGCAATATTTACAAAAAATTGGCGCGCTATTTTACGAGTTGGAAGAAAGCGGCGCTACTAAGGATTTGGGTTACCGACATCCGGGAGACTTGCTACAAAGCTACTCTAAGTTTTACTGGAGTCGTATTTATCCCCACATCAGCGAATCCCTCGGCTATTTACAATTGACCCAGGAAGGTAAACAGATTGTAGCTAGTTTATACGCTAATGTATTTCGGATGGAACATCAACGTTCCGATTCTGAAGTTGCTTAATTGTCAAGGGTGGCGCTCTTGATATCAATAAAGACCTTATCTCAAAAGCCTGAGAACAAGTGTTCCCAGGCTTTTTTAGCTGGATGTTTAATGGCTAGTTGCATCTGATATCAATTCCGGCTGCGCCGGAATGAGATAGAGGACACGGCAGTGCCGTTTCCCTACCGCGATCGATCGTAGGGAGACGGCACTGCCGTGTCCTGATTTCGGGTAAGCATCTGGTGTGCTAGTTCAAGCTGTTGATTTGCTTTCCTCGGCTACTTGCTCGTTGCTGGGTAATTCCAGACAATAGCCTGCCCCGTATACGGTTTTGATGTACCGAGGATGGCGGGGATCGGGTTCCATTTTGGTTCTCAGGTGTCTGATGTGTACGCGAATGGTTTCGATGTCGTCGTCGGGGTCGTAACCCCAGACTTCTTTGAGAATTTCGCTGGGAGAGACTGTCTGACCGTGGCGCTGGAGCAAGCAGTGCAGCAACTCGAACTCTAGGTGGGTCAATTTGACGGTATTAACGTACCAAACAGCTTCAAACCTTTCTGGGACAAGGGTCAGCGGGCCGTAATTTAAGATTTCTGAGTGTTTAGCTGCTTGGGGGATGCGGTCTGTGCGCCTCAGTAGAGCTCGGACTCGCGCTAGCATTTCTTCTAGTTCAAAGGGTTTGGTCAGGTAGTCGTCCGCACCGGAGTTGAAGCCTTCTACTTTGTCTTGAGTTTGACTTAAGGCGGTCAACATCAAGACGGGTATGTCTGAGGTGCGATCGTCACGCCGCAAACGCTGACAGACTGTGAATCCGTCTACTCTAGGCAGCATGAGGTCTAGGACGATCAGGTCTGGCAGCAGTTGTATGGCTAGGGCCTGACCTTTGATGCCGTCTTCTGCGTGGGTTACTTCGTACCCTGCCATTTCTAGGTTGATGGCTACGAGTTCCGCGATCGCCGCGTCATCGTCTATAACAAGTATCCGAGGCATCATTATTTATTTCACCGCTAACCAGATGAGGCGGCGTACAGCCTTCTGGGGGTTCCAGGTAACTTTTACGAACAATTTACTAATTTTAAACTTCATTAAGAATTATAAGGTTTATTAAGCACTTTTTGAGGTGTGTAAATATTCTTGTGGTAATTATCAGTCCTACTTGAAGTAAAGAAGCGAGAAAACTGCGGCGACAATTACGGAGAGTTAACTGGCTGACTCTCTAGCAGGCTGAGTATTTTTGCTGGCAACATTTGACTTGCCACCTAATTTTTGGAAGTAAAGACTGCCGATTGTTGCTAAAAATGCTATGTAAGCGATCGCCTGGATGAGATAAAGTCGATCTCTGTATCCAAATAGTGCTTTGAGGAGGATGCCGGGAAATTGGCGATCGGGCAAAATCCCGGCTGCATTCCACACGAGGGGGCCTAAAATACAGGAGTGGAGTTGTGCAGTGCGATCGAAATAAACACAAATCGCTGCATACTGGCTATCTGTCTGGGACAAAATGGCAGCCGCTTGGTCAAAATGCTTGAGTGCAGAGACTGCTAAACCGGCGACGATTAGCAGCAATAAGATTCCCATAAACTTGAAAAACTGGCGGATATCAATTTTGATACCCCATTTAAAAATTAGGGAACCAATGATTGCGGCCCCAAGCAAACCGCCCACAGCACCTAAAGCCGGAGTTAAACCTTGTTGAAATTGAGTGCTGACAAATATAACTGTTTCAAAACCTTCGCGAAGTACGGCGATAAAAATTAAGCCGAATACGCCCCAACCGGCATTGGTGTTTTGTTTTAAAGCTGCGGTGACAGCGCCTTCAACTTCAGTCTTGAGAAAGCGGGCTTGCTGAGTCATCCAAATTAGCATCCAGCTTAGCATTGCGATCGCGATAATTCCCAGACTACCTTCGAGCAATTGCTTGATTGCTGGTGCGTAAGGCTGATTTGATGTTGAGAGTGCTGCGAGCAATCCATTGAATAATCCACCGACAAAAGCGCTAGCAGCAATGCCGGCTGCTACTCCTGCATAAACCCAAGAATTGAGGTGACTTTGCTCGGCTTTTTTTAAGCAAGCTAGGACTATTCCGACGACTAGGGCTGCTTCTACGCCTTCGCGGAGGGTAATTACAAAAGTTGGGATGGCTTCAGTAAAGTTCATTTATGGGAATTGGGAATTGGGAATTGAGAATTGGGAATTAGGCATTGGGAATTGGGAATTGGGAAAAGGTATAATTTTTGATTCCTTCTTCCTTCTTCCTTCGACTAACTCAACTATAATCCCGCAGCATTTTTTTGAGTTCTACTTGGTGCAATTCTTCTTGTCCAATCAGAGTGCGGGCGTATTCTTCGAGATAGACGCTGGAGTCTGTGACGACTTCAAGTAAGGATTTATACTTTTTGAGGGCTTTTTTCTCGTGATTTAAACTTTCTTCCAACAAGTCTCTGATCGAATGTTTGTAGGTTTCTTCGATGGGAGCAATTTTCTGGCTGGGATGTCCTTCTAAACCTGTCAAAATTTCTCCGGCTTGTTGGGCGTGGAGTAGGGATTCAGTTGCTTGTGCTTTAAAGAACTGCACGATGGGAATCCGGTTTGGCCCTGTCACCATGAGTGCATAGTGGGTGTAGCGCACGACTCCTGCTAGTTCCCATTCCATGATGGTGCATAGCAGTTCTTGGGTTTTTTTCTCGTCGAGTTCTTTCATTTGTTGTTTTAGATGTAGAATGCTTTTCAGGGCGTTATTTATAATATCACATTTAAGTTGACAAGCAAAAGTAAGGTGCATAGTGTGCACCTTACCAGATAAATATTGTCGGTGAGTTAGGGGCTAACTTCTAAGGTTCCAGTAGGAGCAAATACTACTGTGAACTTACCAACTGGTGCTGCTGTGCTGCTGGTAGTTTCGGCAGATTTGAGCAGATTTGGCAGGGGAGTTTCTTCGGTGTAATCCTTGGCTGGTTGATTGAGGGGCTCGAAATGACCGATCGCCCCATCTTGACTTGCACTGACTCGATAGACTAGATTTTGATTGAATGTGGGAGTAGCTCGCCAAGTCTGATTTATGCGATCGTAGATTTTGAGGGCTAACTCATCTAGTTTAGCGCGATCGGTAATTTCTGCTGTCTGATTTGTTCGGTAGATTGCCTGAACTTCTTGCAGGCCCGCTGATACAGGTAAAGCTTGGATAGTCTTATTTGTAGGGCTACTTGCAATAGCCGCTTCAGGAGACTTATTAGCAACAGGTGCAATCTCAGGAGACTTTTCAGGCAGTTTTTTTGTGCTATCAACAGCTAAAGCCGGAGGTGTTGGGCTACTGGCAATAGCTGGTTCCGCCACCTTAGCAACAACACTAGCATCTGCTGCCTTAGCGGGATCTTTCCCCTCCATTGTCAAAGATTTGACGTAAATACCACGAAACTTTTCTTTTTGGGTGACGCGCCACATGGCGATAGGATAAGTCACACAAAAAAGAGTAAAAACTCCTACACAAACCAAAACAATTTTGTGCATCTCCCTCGCTGGGAGTGGCTTATTTTTTGTTTCCACTGATCGCAAACCTCCGATTATAATTAAGTTAAGGGCAAATAGGGGAATAGAGGATGCCAACACATAGCTGTGGCAGCAATTAATAAAGCAAACATCCAGAAAAATATGGTGCGGCTTTTCACACTTTTATGCTTCCAAATCGCATAAAGTATTGGCCAACTGACAAGCCAACCGACAAGCAACATAGTTTCTTTGCCTGTGTAACTGCCGATATTTCCCCACAATTCATTATCCGTCTTGCTTCCGGGAATCCAAGTGCCGAGATTCCAAACAATTTTTTCTGTGGCTTTGGATGTGTCTGACAAGTGGTGAGTCACCATCATGGTAAAACAGCCAATTCCAGCGCTAATTAATGCGGCTGCCGCCGGGCCAGAATTGCTAGGCGGAGTTTCTGCTCCCTCAGATAAAGCATTGGGGAAGCGTTTGAGATTGTTCCAAATTTTGCCATAAATAGGTTCATTTGCCGCTGATTTTTCGCGGGATAACTGTCGAGTCATTTCAGGAATCTCCTAGATTTAGTTATTCGTGATTAGTGATTAGTTAAGAAAACTAAAAACTAACTATAAAGCGTGAATTTTAGCAACACCAAGTCCGCTCACCATGCCGCCCATGGCAAAAAACATGATTGCCATCAAAGCTACCGCAGTAGCTGTTACAACTGGGCGATTTTTTTTCTCTAAAATTGAGTCGCCATAGTACCACAAAATCCACGCACAAGCTACTGTCAAAGGCAATGTAAATAGCACGCTAAATTCGTGGTATTCCATCAAAACGTACTGCCCTAAAGGGGAGTTAGATTTCAGCCAAGCGCGAGCTCCACCAAAATCTGCGCCTGCTCGATAGCGCATATAAGATAAGTTGCCGGTAGCAATAGCCAAAAAACTCAAAAGAGTTGACCAAAAGGCTAATGTACGCATTTGCGGCAAGATTTTACTAACTCCGCGTAGCAAGGGAAATGCTAAGTGTCCGGTATAAGCCATGACTACTAATGCTGACATTGAACCCATGCCGTGAATGGTTCCCATCCATCGTTGCCAAGGGCTTGGATGGAGTAGGTTAACGAATGGCATAAACAGAAATAAACCAGCGGATAAAATGCTCAGCCCGTAGACGGAAACTTGAGCAATATCTAATTGTCTGGGAAATTCTGATGGAACTAAATCGGTAGTTGAGTCTGGTGTTGATTGTTGCAACACTGGCAAACCTCCTTGAGTTTGGATTGTTCAGGAACGTACTTGAGAATAGTTGCATTAGTATTTTGATGTTCTTGATAATATTGGCCGCGCGGAAAACACCGATCGCACATTCGCGCGATCGATCGCCACAAGATACCGCTAAAACGACATTAACTAGCAATAAAATCCGGCTTCTTAGTTTTTAGAGCACCCAAAACTTTTACTTTTACTGCTTACTCGGCATTTCTACCGCTTCTTTTAGAAAGCAAGTAATGCAACTAATTCTCAAAAACCGATAATAAGACCAATTATTGACTTTCAGTCCTTTGTTAATTTTATTTTAAGGTTTGTGTGTAGACCTTATATTTGCTGGATTTTACTGCCTGGCCGATCGCAAATTATTGATAATACTTAGCAAAAAGCCCAAAATACGTCGCTTCTGAAAAAAAAATCAGCAAAAATCCCCCCATAGGGGGTTGTAAAGTTTTGTAAAAAAGAGTTGACTAAAGGGTCGGGAGTTCTTGCGTTTAGGATAAATCAATGCACATACCTGATGGTTTTCTTTCACCACCCGTAACAATTGCTACCGGTATAGCAAGTGCAGCAGCAATCGCTGTTGCCCTAAATAGAACCCGTGCCAGTCTAGGACTACGGCAAGGGCCAATCATGGGTTTAACTACAGCTTTCGTGTTTGCGGCTCAGATGATTAACTTCCCGGTAGCAGGCGGCACCAGTGGGCACTTGCTAGGAGGGGCGCTAGCTTCCGTTGTTTTGGGGAGTCCTTGGGCGGCAACTCTGGCGATGAGTACGGTTTTTATAATCCAGAGCGTGTTGTTTGCCGATGGGGGCATCACCGCACTGGGAGCGAATATTTTCAATATGGGGCTAGTCGGAATTTGGGTGGGCTGGTGGCTGTTGCAGCCATTGCAGGGACTGTTGGGAGGTTCGCGCAATCGTTTGCCGCTAGCTGCGGGGATTGCAGCCGCCCTTAGCGTTGTGGCTGCTTCGATTTGTGTGGCGATTGAATTGGCAATTTCTGGCACAGTAGCGCTGAATATCGCATTACCAGCAATGATCGGTGTTCATATTTTAATTGGGATTGGGGAAGGGCTAATTACAGGTGGCGTTTTAACTTATCTTGTCAAAGTGCGGCCGGATTTACTACCAGGAGAACAGCCAAAATTGCAGAAATGGCTAGTGCCAGTAATTGGAGTTTTATTAATTAGTGGCGTGCTGTCTTTGTTTGCTTCAAGTTGGCCTGACGGGTTAGAATCTGTAGCAGAACAATATGGTTTTAAAGACAAAGAAGCTGTGGCGATTGAAAATCCAACTCCTTTTGCAGATTACGGTGTTAAAGGATTAGAAGAACAGCCGATAGGTACTAGCATTGCCGGAGTTTTAGGTTCTGCTGTCTGTTTTGGTACGGCTTTTGGAATTGCTCAGTTGGTTAAAGCTAAAGATGCTTAAATTATCCATACCTTTTCGACTGCGACTGTCTCTCACAATTGTGATTGGTATTGGTTTTATGAAGATGGGTGCTTGGCTGTGGCTGGGTATCTATGGGGCGATCGCACTTTTTTGGTCATTTTGGCTGAGAGCGCCGCTGCGAACCCTTCTACAATTGTTAGGAACAGAATTAATTTTTCTGTCATTATTAGTGCTACCACAAGGTTGGGAGCGAGCGAGTTTTCTGTTGCTACGTTCCCTAATTTGTCTGTTAATTATGAACAGTTTTCTGCTAACTTTGCCGCCGCACAGTTTCGGAATCGCGCTCAAAGGATTGCCCTTACCAGCAGGTTTGCAAGAGATTGTACTGTTAGCAGGACAATACTTAGAAATCTTGCTAGCAGAAGTCAATCGCATGAAAAGATCCGCTCAACTGCGAGGGTTGTCGGGTAGCGTAGGATGGCTGAGATATGCCAGTGCTTCAATGATTGGGGCGCTCTATTTGCGAAGTCTCGATCGGGCAGAAAGAGTACACGCAGCCATGATGATTCGGGGCTATCAAGGAACCTTGCCCGCCGACTCAAAATCAACACCAAAAGAGCGACTCTGGCTCACAGTCACAATTTTAACCGCAGCCGGACTAACAATAGCTTCTTATGGTAATTGGTAATTAGTAATTGGTAATTGATTTATTCGTGCATCTATATTTTTACCTTTTGCCTTCTCCATTCCCTCTCTGCGCTCTCTGCGCCCTCTGCGGTTAAAAACTCTTAATCCTAAAATTGAGGCAAATAAAAATTGACTAATCTCAAAGCAACACCAACAATCGAAGTCCAAGACTTAGTATTCGGGTATCCGCAGCAAAAACCTGTACTGCAAGGAATTTCCTTCACCTTGCAACCAGGAGAAAGAGTAGCTTTGCTAGGCTTAACGGGCGCGGGAAAAAGCACTTTACTCGAAAATTTAATCGGCTTAAAAATGCCTCAATCTGGCGAAGTTAGAGTGCAAGGAATTAAGCTGGAACAGGCGACTTTATCGGAAGTACGGAGGCAGATTGGATTTTGCTTTCAAGATGCGAATGACCAGCTTTTTATGCCGACTATTCTAGAGGATGTGATGTTCGGGCCGCGCAATTATGGGGTAGCAGAGGGAGTTGCGCGCGATCGGGCTTTAGCCCTATTAGACGAATTTGGTTTAGTAGAATTTGCCAACCGTTCAGCCCACGAGCTTTCGGGGGGTCAAAGAAGGTTGGCAGCATTAGCCGCAATTTTAGCATTAGAGCCGGCAATTTTGATTTTGGATGAGCCTACAAATGGACTAGATCCGTCGTGGCGCAGGCATTTGGCTAAGGTTTTGTCGCAATTGCCGATCGAGGTAATTTTGATCGCTTCCCACGATTTGAACTGGATTGGGAAAACGACTCAAAGGGCGTTAATTTTGGCTGATGGTCAGATTCGGGTGGATGAGCAAACGCCAGAATTACTAAAAGATCGATCGACTCTTGAGCATTACAATTTGCCGCCAGATTGGTAATTTGTGTGTCAAATTGACCAAGAAATTGGGATACAAGCCCCGTCCTTCTAGGACGGCTTTTTATTGATTAATTGATCAATATAATCCCTGAGTTTATTTTGCCAGTCTGGGATATCTTTGAGAGCTTGCTTTTGCCCAATCCGTCCTTTGAAGCAAATAGGCTCAGTGTCCAAAGGACTGTCGCTGGTGAAACCAAATTTGTGTTTTTTCTGGAAAGTCATTGCGACAACCTATATTTATTGGTCTACTTATAGATGTAGCACAGAATAAGTTATGAAAGCAAGGTATCAGTACAGAGTCTACCCAACCGACCAACAACGACAGAGTTTAGCTCAGTTGTTTGGTTGTGTGAGAGTAGTTTGGAATGATGCCCTTGCAATGTGCAAGCAGTCGGGGACAAAGCCCAAGTCCGCAGAGCTTCAGAAAATAGTAATTACTCAGGCAAAGCGGACAACCGAAAGAGCCTGGTTAGGGGAAGTGTCTAACATCCCACTACAGCAGTCTGTAGCTGATTTAGAGACAGCATTTAAGAACTTTTTCGACTCTTGCAAGGGTTCGAGAAAAGGTCGCAAAGTGGGCTATCCTAAGTTCAAAAAAAGGACTAACAACCAATCGGCAAGACTTACTCGTGGTGGCTTCTCCCTTAAGGAGAATGGTGGCGTTTACTTAGCCAAGATTGGAGTTGTCAACCCTATTTGGTCTAGGAAGCTACCATCAGAACCGAGTTCGGTCACGGTAATCAAGGACTGTGCCAATCGCTACTTCCTGAGCTTTGTAGTGGAAATTGAACCCGTTCAAATCGATGCTAAAAACCAAAGTGTCGGAATTGATTTAGGGATTAAGACTTTTGCTGTGATGAGCAATGGCGATCAAGCTGAAAGTCCTAGTTACAAAGCGCTCGATCGTAAAATTCGCAAACTCCAAAAAAAGCTAGCCCGTCAACCCAAAGACTCAAAACGTAGAGATAAAACTCGGATTCAGATAGCCAAGCTGCATAATCAAATTGCAGATACACGTAAAGATTTTCTGCACAAATTGTCAACCAAAATTGTTAGTGAAAACCAAACTATTATTTTGGAAGATTTGAATGTGTCTGGACTGGTCAAAAACCGTAAACTTGCGAGAGTAATTAGTCAGCAAGGATGGAGGGAATTCCGAACCTTGTGTGAGGCGAAGTCCGAGAAATTTGGTCGTGAATTTAGAGTGATTAGTCGCTGGGAGCCAACGAGCCAAATCTGCTCAGATTGTGGTTTTAAATGGGGTAAGCTGGATCTGAAAATCCGATCGGTTCAGTGTTTGAATTGTGGCACTGAACACGACAGGGATGAGAATGCAGCAAGGAATATAAATAAAGTCGGGATAGGGCATTGCCACGACTCTAAACGGACGCAGAGACAGAGTAAGACTATTCCGGTAGCATCGGTCAGTGAAGCGTCAAGAATCCTCGTCCTTTAGGGCGGGGAGTATGTCAAAGAGCAATACTAATCACTATTAAACCCAATAAAGCTAACCAAACTAGATGGCGCTGACACCATTTTTTGACTGATTGCGACCAGCCACCACTGATGTAACGGCTAGTCGGAGGCACAATTGATTTAGCTTTGTTGTGATAGAGGGTGCATTCTTGGGCGAAAGGACGCTGGGGATAGTTGCAGGTGTCGTCTTCGTGGTAAGTACAGGTAGTACATAAAAATTCTGTGGGTTTTGATCGATAGAGGGGGATACCCGGATGTCCGAAGGCTTTGAGAGCGGTTTTGCAGTGTGGGCAAGTAATGGCTTGGGTGTCCACAGGTTGGTGACAACGAGGGCAATCTGGCATTGAGGTTGCTGTGATGGGTTTGACTTGTAGGTGGTTTGATTAGCGGGTTTTCCGAACGCTCAGGGGCTAATTAGATTCGCCAGCAGGCACTGGGATGCTCCAAAATAGAAAGGTAAGTCAGCCCTGCTTTCGTATAGTAAACGAATTCTTTGGCAGGTGACTTCAGTCGATCGCGTCTTTTTGGGCAAACAGTAGGAAAAATCTATGGATAACAATAACAACTTACTCAAACAACTGGTGATGTTGGGCATTGGTACTACCTCCCTGGTGGCTGAGAAATTGCAGGAAGTTAGCGAAAAATGGGTCAAAGATGGCACAATCAATCCTGAGCAAGCCAAAACCTTTGTCGATGACATGACGGAACAGCTCAAGTCGGAACAGGGTAACTGGGAGACGCAGTTGCAGCGACAATTGCGAAATATGCTGCAAGATATGGGTGTGCCACGGCAGTCGGAAATGGATGAGTTACGTGGTAGGCTCGATCGACTGGAACGTCAGGTTCGGGATTTGGAAAATCGTAACTGGCGTTGAGTTTGCTGGGATAGGGCTGTTGGTTGCGATCGTGTGATACTATGATCACCCGAAACAGTTTTGGGATTTGAGTTGGTTCCGAGAAATAACTCTTGAATGTAAGGAGAATTAATTTTGCAAGGAATTCTGGTCAGCTTGGGGGTAATGCTGGTTTGTTTTGTGTTTTTGATAGCTGCTCAATTTGGCGGTTCTCAGGAGAAAGCAATTGCGGCAGAAGTGAATAGTTCTTTACCCCAGATTGCGATTGAACTGTTGTCAGAGCAGTCTTTAAATGAAAATAGTCTGCTAGTAGCTGATGCTACTTTACCGGATGTATCACCTACTATAGCTGAGAATAAGATGACTGAAAATACCGAGAAAATTGTCACCACAGATTCAGGTCTGAAATATGTTGAGTTGAAACAGGGTGATGGGGCGAGTCCAAAAACTGGTCAGACGGTTGTGGTTCACTACACTGGCACTTTGGAAGATGGCACGAAATTTGATAGTTCGCGCGATCGCAATTCTCCTTTTCAGTTCAGCATTGGTGTTGGCCAAGTGATTAAGGGTTGGGATGAAGGTGTCGGTACAATGAAAGTTGGAGACCGCCGCAAGTTGATTATTCCTCCCGATCTCGGTTACGGAGCTCGTGGTGCTGGCGGGGTGATTCCTCCGAATGCAACGCTAATTTTTGATGTGGAATTGTTGAAAATCGCTGGTTAAGTAGCTCAATCTAATTCAACGTAAAACTTTTACGGTGTTTATAAACCTGGTTTCTCTAAGAAACCGGGTTTCTTGAATTTAGATATTGTGTCTATGTCATGAACAGGCAAGATGCCTGTTCCACAAAGAGTATACAAAGAGGTGTGTGTTGTTATTAACTCCGTCTTGCTTGCAGATTTAAGAATTTTGTTACCTGGCCATCGAATAACAATTTAATGATACCTGTAGGGCCGTTTCTGTGTTTAGTGATAATGACTTCTGCAATTCCGCGATCGGGGGTATCTGGATTATAATATTCATCGCGGTACAACATAATTACTAAGTCGGCGTCTTGTTCGATGCTATTATGGGCGTACAATCCTTGTGTAGCAAAGCTTCTAACTTTATCTACTGTTATATCGTAAACCATTTCTTCGCCGATAAAATCTATTTTTTTTATCCTATCCCAATAGATATCGCTAACACCAATTTTCATAATTTCTTCGGATTTTAGAATGTTAGCTAACTCGGTAGCTCGTTGTCGACTGATATCACATTGATAGGAACTGTCACCACAATAGCGCGCACCCACATCTGCTTTAATTTGTTTGGTTGTTAAACCCAGACGTTCTCTGGCAATATTAACTTGCGTTCGCCAAACTTGGTTGGGAATTAAATCTCGGTTGGTATTAGATCGTCCAGAATTTTCTAGACATATTTTCACGGCGGCTAAACTTTCTTGTTTATAATTGCCGATCGCGCCAATCCGATCTACAAATTTTTCTAGATCTTGCTTCCCACCTACCCATACTTGATATTGAGTTCGCCCTTTATTTCCTTGGGAAACTGATTTCAGGGATGCATTAATATGCAATTTTAATAATAACGAGCGAACTCCCCGCGCTAGTTTTTCGCTACTAGATGCATAGTAAACACTGGGATAGTGAGAGTTATCTTTAGTCGTACGGATACAACCATCAGTTGCCCATAGGTGTCGAAGGAAAAGAGCGATCGATTCTTGTGGCTGGGTAAATACTAAACTGGGAATAAATTTTTCATGGGAACGTAAACCAAAGACTTCTAATTGTTCGAGCCATTTAGTAATCGGATTTTTCATATTGCGAGCAAGATGATAACTAGCAGGAAGATAAACTTGATACCAGTTGCGTTCGCGTTTAATGCGGGGATTAATTTCATCACCAAATACTTCTTTAGCCAAATTTACAACGAATTCAGCTAAATCTAATTCTCGCGTCGTGTACTGAATGCTATGTCGGGGTAAAGTACAACCATCACCAATTAAATGTCCTAGTAAACCTAATTCAGCATTACCCATCGTCTGCACTCCTGTACAAGGAATAGATCGAGGTACAGCAATCCTATCGCCTATTTTAAATTCATCTAAACGCTTCCAGCCATCTGATGTAAAGAACTTATGATTACCTGTTGCTTTAATCGAATTTCCCAAGCTAGTTGTTATCTCCCAGACTGGCTTTACTCCTGTACAAAAAGCATTAGTGACCATCGCTCTTTCCTGTTTGAGGGTGTCTGAATTTAATCCCCAAACAGCAAAGCCAGATTTGCCGACTAAATCACGAATCGGGACTTCTAATCCACTATCCGCCAGACTCACTAAACTATCGCCACTCAGACATCCACTTTCTCTCAAATCCGACATCATCGGCCGCTTATTTGTCCGCGCTTCCACACCGCGACTCAACTGAGATAAAGCAATAATTGGTACAGCTAATTCGCGGGCTAAACCCTTGAGACTTCTGGTAATTCGAGATAGTTCTTGAACCCGATTATCACTGCTACCTTCCATTAATTGCAAGTAATCTAGCAGGATTAAACCTAGAGTTCCGCCTTGTTCTGCTTGGAGGCGACGGGCTTTTGAGCGAATTTCTGTAACGGTAATATTGGGAGTGTCATCAATAAACATTGGCAATTCTGAAAGGCGACCAATGGCTGCACTGATGGGTTCCCATTCGTTTTGACTAATTCTGCCCGATCGCAATCGATTGCTTTCTATTCTAGCTTCACCGGACAAAATACGCTGCACTAGCTGTTCTTTGGACATTTCTAGGCTAAAAATGGCAACGGGCAATTTTTGGGGGCCAGCGGCGATGTGGTGGGCGATGTTGGTACAAAAGGCCGTTTTGCCCATGGCAGGGCGCCCAGCAACAATGATCAAATCCGATCGCTGAAAGCCTCCTGTCATAGCATCTAAGTCATAAAAACCGGACTGAATACCGGGAAGTGTGAGGCCTTCATTGCGATTTTCTAGGTCTTGAAATGTCTGGTTTAGCGTTTCGCCGATCGATACTAAGTCTTGTTGCGGACGTTCTTGAGTTATGCTAAAAATTTGTTGTTCGGCGCGGTCTAGAACTGTTTCTAAGGGTGTGGCGGTCTCGTAACCTAATTGTACGATGTTGTTACCTGCTTCGATTAATTTCCGACGCTGGTATTTATCTTCTACTAAAACTGCATATTGGTCGATGTTGACGGCGGAAACGGTGCGATCGACTAATTGTGCTAATTTGCTTTGTCCTCCTATTTGTTCTAACTGATTGCGATCGGCTAATCGAGTAGTCACTGTCATTAAATCAGTAGACTGACCTTGAAAAAACAAGTCTAAAGCCGATCGATAAATGACTTGATGAGCGCTGATGGCAAAAAATTCAGGACGCAAAAGTTCAGCAATTCGGGAAATGGCTTCGGGGTCAATTAAAATCCCGCCCAGAATTGCTTCTTCTGCCTCTACATTTGTTGGCATCAAGTCGCTCATTAGTTATTAGTTATTAGTTATTGGTTAACAGTCAACTGTTAACAGTTAACAGTCAACAGTCAACAATTGCAAATTACATGGGGACAACTTGAATTTCCACTTCAGCGGTAACTTCTGCGTGTAACTTGATTTCAGCTTTGTAAGTACCAGTTTCGCGAATTTCGGGTAAGGTGATGCCGCGCCGATCGACTTCTTGACTGGTAGAGTTGAAAATCAGTTCTGCTACTTCTTGGTTGGTAACAGTACCAAAAATCGCGTCTCCTTCGCCGACTTGCTTGGAGATGATGAAGGGGCCTGCTGCTTCCAAGGATGTTTTGCGGACTTCAGCTTGCTGCTTGAGTTCTAGCTGGCGCAGTCTTTCTTCTTCTCTGCGACGTGCTGCTTGCTTGAGAATGCCTGGAGTGGCGCGAAATCCCATACCTTGGGGTACTAGGTAGTTGCGGGCGTAACCGGGGGCTACCTCTACTACGTCGCCAGCTTTACCCAGCTTGGTGACATCTTTGTTTAAAACTAATTGGACGCGCTTGGCCATGATCGTTGCTTGTGGTTTTTAACTCGAACATTCTATCATACCGAAGTTTGAGGGGCGATCGCAACAAAGAAATTAGTAGTCAGTAAACCTCTTCTAAAAAAATAGCCAAGAACAGGCAGGATGCCTGTACCACAATAATTATGGGAAATGTCTGGTAGTCATTCGTCAGTCAAAGTTCTCAAAATTGGTCTTTCATTCCACGCAAGCGGGCGAAGGTTTGCACGGAATCCTGGCTGTTGGTGGCTGATTGGAGGTTGGGATAGTCCCAGCGCAAAAATGGGTTGGTGCTTTTTTCGAGTGCGATCGAGGATGGTATCGTGGGTTCATTATGACTGCGGGCTGCCTTGACTGTGGCGAAGCGGTGCTGTAAATCTAGATTGTCGCCATCTACAGTCAGGGCAAATTGCAGGTTGTTGAGGGTGTATTCGTGGGAACACCAGACTCTGGTATTATCCGGCAGGTTTCGCAGTTGTTCCAGAGAGGCTAGCATTTGGGCGGGAGTGCCTTCTTTTAGTCGGCCACAGCCTCCGCCAAATAGCGTGTCACCACAGAACAATTCGCCAGTTTCGCCTGGGTTGTTGGGAGGGAAATAGTAGGCAATATGGGCTTTTGTGTGTCCGGGGACGAAGAATATTTCAGCGGTTCTATCAGCGAAAAAAACGCGATCACCCCCTTGTAAGAATACTTGCTGTCCGGGAATTCTGCCCCGGTCTTCTGCGCCACCGTAAACTGTAACTTGGGGGAAGCGATCGATTAGTTGCTGGTTGCCACCTATGTGGTCGTTGTGGTGGTGTGTAATCAAAATTTCCGTTAATTCAGCTCCGAGTGCTTGGAGTTGCTGCAAGACTGGCTGGGCTTGCGCTGGATCGATGACTGCGGCTATATTGCGATCGCGATCGTGCAGCAAGAAAATGTAATTGTCGGACAGTACAGGAAGTCGATAAACTTGCATATAGCGTTTCTCAGGTAAATTTATGCGAACATCTCAGAACAAATCCAACTTAACGCTCACTCAAATGGTCGATCGCATTTTAGCATCTAACAAGATCGCCCGCCGGGAACATTTAATTTTGACTTCCGCTATTCTGTCCGATGATAAAATTTCTGAAGACGAACGATATCAAATCAATCGAATATTTGATTATATTGCAATTGGCCGCCTCAAATTTATTGATTGAACTTGCTATATCACAATATAATCGATACAAGTAGTCCCAACAACAGGCAGAATACAATGAGTGCAGAAAAAGAAACTATTTTAGTGACTGGGGGAGCTGGATATATTGGCTCTCACGCCGTATTAGCACTAAAACGCGCTGGTTACAATGTGTTAATCTTGGACAACTTAGTTTACGGTCACAGAGATTTAGTAGAGCAGGTTTTACAGGTAGAGTTGGTGGTAGGAGATACGAGCGATCGCGCTTTACTCGACAAAATATTTGTCAGTCACAATATTGCAGCCGTCATGCACTTTTCCGCCTATGCTTACGTGGGCGAGTCTGTGACAGATCCAGCTAAATATTACCGCAATAATGTGATCGGTACTATTACTCTATTGGAAGCAATGATTGCTGCTGGAGTAAAGAAATTTGTATTTTCTTCTACTTGCGCCACTTACGGTGTACCGCAGAGAATTCCCCTCACAGAAGACCA
>JAYTZD010000172.1:0-3871 GCA_043742065.1 Oscillatoriales bacterium | reverse complement strand
GAAACGGCACTGCCGTCTCCTCCTCACGGGCGTTGTCGATTATTTTTGGGTAGGGAAACGGCACTGCCGTCTCCTCCTCACGGGCGTTGTCGATTATTTTTGGGTAGGGAAACGGCACTGCCGTCTCCTCCTCATAATTTTTTTAAATTAGAAATCAGGACACGGCAGTGCCGTGTCCCTACGGTATTATTTGGGAGTAGGGAAACGGCACTGCCGTGTCCTCCTCACGGGCGTTATCGATTATTTGGGAGTAGGGAAACGGCAATGCCGTCTCCTCTGTTGCTATCATTGCGGTGCAACCGGAATCGATATCACCGATTCAAAGCATAAACATCTGTGCCTCGACCGATCGCAAACCTCACCGAATGAGACAAATCCTTGCTACACTGGGTGACGAAAATCAACAAAGCCAAGATAGCGAGTCCAGCCGCAAAACCAAACATATTTCTGTAGCCAACTTGTTCAGCCACAAAACCTAAAGTCGGGCCCGCAACCGCAATTCCCAAATCAAATCCGCCAATACAAATCGAAAACAATCGACCCCTTTCTTGAGGTTCGCACCTGTCCGACATCAGCGTTACCATCATCGGCAAAACAGTACCGCCAGCGCAACCTTCAACCAAAGCTGCGATTAAAAAAGCACTTGTGCTATGAGCATTATACAACAATAACATAGACAAACAGTAACAGATTAAGCCACCGGAAATAAACAAGCCACGGCCGTATTTGTCCGAAGCCTTTCCCGTGATCAAGCGTATAGCAAAACTAGCAATTGCCGCAGTTGAATAAAACAATCCAGCATTAAAATCAGCCTTAGTTTCCTGTACGAACAAAGGCATAAAAGTGCTCAGAGTTCCGAATACCAAACCTACCAATAATAAAATTAAAGCTGGAATCCGAACGCGGGGATTCCACAACATTTGCCAATAATTTTTGCCGTTTTTGTCATTAGATGATGAGTCAGATTTTGTTGACTCCACAAAATTAGGTTCCGTAATTTGACAAGTACAAAGTACAGCCATTGTAGCGAAAGAGGCAGACATCACAAACAAAGGAGTATAACCAACCCAAGCTTGCAAAAATCCCCCCATAGCCGGCCCAAATGCCAGCCCAATCGGACTTACCAAACTCATGTAACCAATTAATTCACCCCGCTTTCCTGGCGGCGACAAATCTGTTACCAAAGCGCTGTAAGCTGTGGTGAAAGCAGCGATACTAATGCCGTGAAAAGCCCGAATACATAACAGTAAAGGAATAGATTTGGCAAATAAGTAGCAGAGAGGGGCTGTCGCAGCTACCAATGTACCTAAAAGCAAAACTTGTTTTCGACCCTTGCTATCAGCCATTTTACCTAATTGTGGCCTGGAAAACAAAAGCCCGATCGCAAATGCACCCATCACAAAGCCAATTTGCTGTTTTGTACCGCCTACAAATTGGACATACAGTGGCAAAGTTGGCAGCAGTGAAGCCAAACTAGACCAGAATAGCAAACCTGTTGCGAATAAAGTCAGCAAGTTGCGTCTGGGTTGGGGTTCGATATCCCTAAAAATATTCAAGATGCGAATTCCTATGAAATCTTCCGACTACACTCAAGCTAAGTTGAGTGTATCCCTATCATTATGTTACAATTTCTTTAAGATTTGCAACTAAAAAAGTTGATATTTTACTCAACGGTCAACAGTCAACAGTCAACTGTCAACTGTCAACAGTCAACATTCTCACCAATCAACCTCAGCCCTTTCCTCCAGTACCCGGTGATAAACCCACTCCGTTTCCATCGCCAACTTCGGCCAACTAAATCGGCGTTCCAAATCTTCATAAGCATTATCAACCAACCAGCGCCCGTAACCCGGATTTTTCAGTACCTCCAAAATTCCCCAAGCTAAAGAATCCCGATTGTTTGCTTGAGTAACAACACCAGTTTTAGTATGCTGTACCACTTCGGCAAGTCCGCCCGCATTTGAAACCACCACTGGCACTCTTGCAGCAAAACTTTCTAAAGCTACAATTCCAAAAGGTTCATAAAGACTGGGGAAAACAGCACAGTCAGCCACCGTCTGAAATTTGTCGAGGTCTTCTTCAAACATGAAGCCAGTAAAATAACACTTATTCCAAATTCCCAAGTTCCACGCCTGATATTTGAGATGATCTGTATTACCACCACCCACAATTATAATCTTGGCTTTCCCCCCCATTTCCCAAATTACTTTAGGTGCAGCATTTAAAAATACAGCAATTCCCTTTTCATAGCTAATTCTGCCTACATAATAGACAATTTTTTCGTCGTCTGCTGCAAATTTACGGCGAAAATTAATCGCGTCTAATTCGTTCAAGCGGGGCTTTTTTTCTGACCTAATTCCGTTATAAATTACCTCTATTTTGTTCCAAGGAGTCGATAGTACCCGTTCTGCTTCCCGTCGCATATAATCGCTGCATACAATTACCCGCCAAGCATTATAAGCGAGGCTATTTTCCTTGGTGTTGATGTAGCGCTGTCCGTCATTGTGGATGCCGTTGAAGCGTCCATATTCGGTGGCGTGGATGGTGGCAATTAGCGGTACTTTAAAGGTATGCTTAAGGGCGATCGCGGCATCTCCCACTAGCCAGTCGTGAGCGTGAATGATATCAAAGGGCCCTTCTTCCAGGATCAGCTTGCCACCCTGATGGCCCATGCTTTGGTTGAGGTTTGCTACCCAGTGGAAAAAGTCGCGGGCGTGTCCCACCACCACCCGATGTACCTGTATTCCTTCCACCACTTCGTACATCGGCGCGTTACCGAATTCTACTGTAATCAAGTGAATTTCGTGACCCAGCTTCACCAATTCTGGATACAATTCCGATACGTGGCGGGCGATGCCGCCGACGATTCTGGGAGGAAACTCCCATGCTAATACCAAAATTTTCATCTCGCTTCCCTCCACAGAATTTATAGATCTTAACGTTTATGATTAGCAGATTTATTGTATAATAGCTAACTTTATTAGTTGGTCGATCGCCAATTTATGACCAATCACTGACTTTTTGTCGCAATAATCACTGGGAATAGTGCAGAAACCGGGTTTCTGCACGAAAATAGGTGGTTGAGTTCGATCGCCCTCCCCGCCTACTTTTTCTTTAAAATCGGCTCCAATTCGCGGCGAAAACTAGTCCAAGCTGCCACCGATAGAGAGTCAGAAGCAACATCCTGACGCATCAAAATCGCGCCATCTTCAAAACCGACAATTCCGTACTCTCCAGACTGGGAAAGGCGATCGATCTGCGGTATGATTTCCCGCAACTGTCGCCTCTCGCTGCGAAACGCAGGCTGATACTGTTGCAACTGCCACAAATCGGCAATTATATATTCCATTTTCACCGCCTCCCTCGCATCATTTCGCAATTCCAACATCGGAAACCGGAGAATTTCCCGGCGGCTTGACAAAATCGGCACAATAGTATTTGTCGCTGACACGCTAGCATCCGCAGGAATTTGAGCCAACAGAGGTCGCACCTGAGAAACGTGCTGCCACTGTCTGATCAGGGGAACTTGCACCCAAGGCTCGATCGCATCGGGTAAAATAAACGAAAAAGTCCGATTTGGGTTAGACGTGAAGGTAAAAAATAGCGACAAGCAGATACAAAACGACCAAAATCGGCGAAACTTAGCAGACGAAGGGAAAGGAAACATTGCAGAAGGAAAACGCAAGCTCGTTTTTTCTCCGCTTTTAATTTTATCTTCTTCCTTTTGGCGATCGGCCCACCACAGGATCGCCCCATAAAACAGCCCTGGAACCACAGTCATCGCATAGCGAATATTAATCGCCAACACCGACTCTCCTTTCGCTAAAAATAGCTTCAGCAATGGAAATCCTGCGATCGTCCAAGAAGCAGG
>JAYTZD010000171.1:0-16381 GCA_043742065.1 Oscillatoriales bacterium | reverse complement strand
CACGAGGTCGAGGAATTCCGGTAAAGACGTTCTGAATACCAAGATTTATATTTTGGCGAAGGCTCCTTAAGGAGCCTTTGTTATTTTAGGGCTTCGGTTTTTTCCGATCGAACTTTTAATAAAATTTGAATTAAGGGCGATCGAATGTTGCGGGATTTGGATTGAGGGCGATCGCATATTTTGCGCGAACCATTATGCAGTAGTATTAAATTGTCTCTCTTTCTTTGTAAATCTTTCATGCGGCGGGATTCAATTTTCTACAAACTGTTCGGACAAGCGCCCACTTTGCTGTTCGATCTACTGGCGACAACTCCAGCAAATGCTGCCAATTATCGCTTTGACTCGGTGGCAGTCAAAGAACCTAAATTTGAAATTGACGGCGTATTTTTGCCCCCAGAATCCGAGGAACCGGGCATTGTCTATTTTTGTGAAGTTCAGTTTCAGAAAGACGAACAGCTTTACGAACGATTGTTTGGCGAATCGTTTTTATACTTTTACCGCAATCGCAGTCGTTACAGCGATTGGCAAGCTGTAGTGATTTATCCATCTCGCAGCGTCGAACAAAGCGATGTTTATCCTTATCGAGCTTTGCTCAACAGCAATCAAGTGCATCGGGTGTGCTTGGATGAGTTAGGGGATATTCGCGCTTTGCCTTTAGGGATTGCGCTGATGGTGTTGACGACTGTCGGGGAGACTCAAGCACCAGCAGAAGCAAGATATTTGCTGAGCCGAGTGCAGCAAGAAGTTCCACCAGCAGCAGGTCGCGAGATTATAGATATAATAGCAACTATTATGTCGTACAAATTTACATCGTTGAGTCGAGCCGAGGTGGAATCGATGTTGGGAATTACATTACAGGAAACGAGATTCTATCAAGAAGCTAAGGCGGAAGGACGGCAGGAAGGACGGCAGGCAGAAGCCTGTGCCCTGATTGTCCGACAATTAACCCGTCGGTTGCGGCAAGAACTTTCTGAGGAAATGCGATCGCGCCTTGCCAATCTGCCCTTGCTAGTGCTCGAAGATTTGAGTGAGGCGCTGTTGGATTTTGCTACTATGGCGGATTTGCAGGCTTGGCTGGAGGTGCAGCAGTCGGAAAGATAAGGATTTAGCGAGTTATTGAGGGCTTAAATAGCTAATTCACTTTACTCGCTAAATTTTGTCAGCATCATCTTGCTGTCGAATTGCTGACTCAATTTCGTCTGGATAAGCTTTAGTATAAGCCCAAACATTTACTAAATCAGCAGCACTGAGATGGGGATAGCAATCTAGGATAAAAGCATCGGTAGCGCCGTCATTTCGATAGCTGGCGAGTAACCAAACGGGAATGCGAGTGTTGTCAATACAAGCATCACCGCCTATCACGCCGGGAGTTTTTGTAATCGGGCGGCCGCTGTTTTTCAGGCTTTGGGTTAAGATGCTGATTGCCTCAGCTTTGTCGATCGGCGTTAAGGCCAGGAGTTGTGCTTCTAATTCTTTGGTTGTCATGGAATCTATTTAATTTATGGATTAGGTATCTATTTGATATTGTAAGGCGATCGCCCCAAATCATCTATAATAAAAAAGTCAGCGCTCGTGACACCGAAATTATGAACATCAAAGTCGTATTAGAACCCAGTGACGAAGGTGGATATACTGTCTATGTTCCCTCACTGTCAGGCTGCATTAGTGAAGGGGAAACCCTTGATGAAGCGTTAGCAAATATCCAAGAAGCGATCGAACTTTATTTGGAGCCGATGGCAGATGAATTGAGCATTTCCGAAGGTGCAATTGTGAGGGAATTGGTGCTATGAGCAAAGTTCCCAATCTTCCTTATACTCAGATTATTGCTGCCCTACAGCGAGATGGATGGGTATTTGTCCGCCAACGGGGTAGCCACATTCGATTGCAAAAAGCTATGCCAGATGAAGTATTGAAATTGACTGTCCTAGCTCATCGCTCAGTCAAGCGTTCTACTCTAGCTCAGATTTTAAAACAGGCTCGTATAGACCTCGATAAATTTTTGGATTTATTATAAGTAAGAAGAAAAGTTCCCTTCAGCATTGAGTTTATCCAATTTAATTCACACATAAATCATTCTCACCTCTACCTAAAGAAGTATCTTCTTCATTACTGGCTTTCACCCCCCACAACCTCGGTTTTTTTGCGGTGATAATAGCGCACTTGTTATTCAAAAATTAACCTGGATTTAAACTTTAATTTAGATAAAACTGGTATACAATTCAATTGTTTGCTTGTGAAATATGGAGTAAACATAAATTACGCACTCCGACAAAGAAACCGGGCTTTTTCCCGAATCTGCGGGTTGCAACCAAGTATTTTTGTAAAAAAACCCGGTTTCTGGGCCCCCATCGTAAGTCCTAATTTCCAAACAGAGTTAACCGAATACATCACTCAAACTCAGGATAGAATCGCTTATGATGCTAGGAACGACCGAAATCCCCCAATTAAAACCGCTTTCCGACTCAGAACTCGGCAAAATTAACGCTTACTGGCGGGCGGCTAACTACCTTTCCGTCGGACAAATCTATCTCCTCGACAATCCGCTACTCAAAGAACCCCTCAAACTCGAACACGTCAAACCCAGACTCCTCGGACATTGGGGCACCACTCCAGGCCTCAACTTCATCTACGTGCACCTGAACCGCCTCATCAAAGCCCAAGACTTAAACGCTATCTACATCGCAGGCCCGGGACACGGCGGGCCGGGCTTGGTGGCTAACACTTATCTCGAAGGAACTTATACCGAATATTACTCGAACATTTCCCAAGATGAAGAGGGAATTCAACGGCTGTTCAAACAGTTTTCGTTTCCCGGCGGTATCCCCAGCCACGTCGCCCCGGAAACTCCGGGTTCGATTCACGAGGGTGGCGAACTTGGCTACGCCCTTGTCCACGCTTACGGGGCGGCCTTCGATAACCCCGATTTGATTGTGGCTGCGGTTGTCGGGGATGGGGAAGCGGAAACCGGCCCGCTGGCTGCTAGCTGGCATTCTAACAAGTTTCTCAACCCGGTTCGGGACGGGGCCGTGTTGCCGATTTTACACCTGAACGGGTACAAAATTGCGAATCCTACGGTGTTGGCCCGCATTCCGCGCGAGGAATTGGAGAGTTTGATGATCGGTTACGGCTACAAACCTTATTGGGTGGAAGGTTCTGACCCGGAAACGATGCACCAGTTGATGGCTGCAACGATGGATACGGCGATCGGCGAAATTAAGTCGATTCAGGAGGAAGCGCGGACTAAGGGCTACTGCGATCGCCCTCAGTGGCCGATGATTGTACTTAAAAGCCCCAAGGGTTGGACTGGGCCGAAGCAGGTTGATGGGAAGAAAACTGAGGGCTCGTGGCGATCGCACCAAGTCCCATTAGCAGAAATGGCTTCTAAACCTGGACACGTCCAACTCCTGGAAGATTGGATGAAAAGCTATAAGCCCGAAGAACTGTTTGATGACAAGGGTAAATTGATTGCAGAATTGGCGGAACTTGCACCCAAGGGCGATCGGCGCATGGGGGCAAATCCTCACGCTAATGGCGGTCTGCTGCTGAAAGACTTGAAAATGCCAGAATTTGCAGACTACGCCGTAGACGTGCAAAAACCGGGCACTGTAATGGCAGAAGCAACCCGCGTTACCGGCCGCTTCCTGCGGGATGTGATGAAACTGAATCAGGAAAACGCCAATTTCCGCATTGTCGGGCCCGACGAAACTGCATCAAACCGCCTCGATCCGGTGTTTGATGTGACTGGCCGCGCGTGGACTGGTAGTATTTTGCCGGAGGATGACGAGCACCTTTCTCCCGACGGGCGGGTGATGGAAGTCCTCAGCGAACATCTCTGTCAAGGTTGGCTGGAAGGCTATTTGCTAACAGGAAGGCACGGCTTTTTCTCCTGCTATGAGGCGTTTATTCACATCATTGATTCGATGTTCAACCAACACGCTAAATGGTTAAAAACTACTCGCGATATTCCTTGGCGTAGACCGATCGCATCTCTCAACTACCTCTTAACTTCTCACGTTTGGCGGCAAGACCATAATGGTTTTTCGCACCAAGATCCGGGTTTTATCGACCACGTAATTAACAAAAAAGCGGAGGTTGTGCGGATATATTTGCCACCGGATGCGAACACTTTGCTGTCTGTTACCGATCACTGTCTCCGCAGTCGCAATTATGTGAATGTGATTATTGCTGGGAAGCAGCCGGCTTTGCAATATTTGGACATGGATGCTGCGATTAAACACTGTACGGCGGGCCTCGGTATTTGGGAGTGGGCTAGCAATGACAAAGGTGGCGAACCGGATGTGGTAATGGCTTGCGCGGGTGATGTTCCGACGCTGGAAACTTTGGCGGCTGTTGATATTCTGCGCCGAGATTATCCCGATTTAAAAGTGCGGGTGGTGAATGTGGTGGATTTGATGACGCTTCAGCCTTCGAGTGAACATCCTCACGGTTTGTCTGACAAGGATTTTGATGCTTTGTTCACGACAGATAAGCCGGTGATTTTTGCTTTTCACGGCTATCCTTGGCTGATTCACCGATTGACTTATCGGCGGACGAATCACCCGAATATTCATGTTCGCGGTTATAAGGAGGAGGGAACGACTACGACACCGTTTGATATGGTGGTGATGAACGATCTCGATCGCTTCCACTTAGTTGGTGATGTAATCGATCGCGTGCCGAAACTAAGTTATGCTGCGGCTTATGGCAAACAGGCGCTTCGGGACAAGCTGATCGAACACAGGCAATATATCACCAAACATGGCGACGATATGCCAGAAATTCGCGACTGGAAGTGGCCTCACGGTGGCGCTGTTATGTCGGAAATGCCGAAGGAAACGAAAGATCCGACGGTGACGGGAGATCAAAGTGTGCGATCGGGTGCTCCTGGGTAAACGCGGCTTCTCTTTATCTGCGTGAATCGGCGTTCATCCATTGTCATCTGTGGTTGCAAAATTCTCTTTTTTTAACCGCAGATATAGGCAGATAAACACAGATTAACGCAGATAATTTATATCAATTTAAAAGGATCGGTAATGCTTAAAGAAATAGAAATCCAAAATTTTAGGTGTTTTGAGCAAATCAAAATTTCTGGGTTTGAAAGAATCAATTTAATCGGCGGCAAAAACAATGCTGGCAAGACAGCATTGCTAGAAGCACTTTTTCTCAACGTTGTTCCACACGCTAGCAGTCTAGCAATCCTAAGAGAGCTGAGAAAAGAGCCATCAGAAGTCATAGAATATATGGCTAATAGAACCTGGAATAACTTATTTTATGCACTAAATAAAGATATATTTATAGTAATTATTGGAAAACAAGAAAATAATACCATTCGAGTAGAAATTCAGCTAGAAATCAATTCATTAAAATCTAGTTTAATTTTTAAATCCAGGATACAAGAAGATATATCTAGTTGGTTATCAACAAAGGTTCCTGCCGGAGATTTAAGCAACTTTCGCATTTCTAATAGGGAAGTACCAATCATTCCCTCCTTTATCATGATTTCGGGAAGAGAACTCACCGAAGCATACGATCGCGCCCGTTTGGATGACAAAGATAGCGAAGTTTTGAAAGCTTTTCAAATTATTGATCCTGCGATCGAATCAGTAGAGAGTTTTTCAATTGGGGAACCAACGCTCTATTTGAGAAGAAAAGGAGAAAAACGTTTACCTCTCTCATTGTTTGGAGATGCCATGAACCGAGTTGCAGAAATTATTCTTAAACTGGTAAACAGCGAACACAAAATCTTGCTAATCGATGAGATAGAAAATGGCATACACTATACAAGTCAGCGGGAATTTTGGAGATTCTTATTTCGGTTGGCGGTGGAACTAGATACCCAGATTTTCGCCACAACTCACAGTTTAGAAATGCTGCAAGCATTTGCTGATGTCGGTTTAGAATTAGAGCAAGAATGCAGCATCGCCTATTTTGAAATGGCAAGGAAACTCAAAACAAATCAAATAATCGGAAGTCGGCTCGATTTAGAAACTTTGAATTACGCACTAGAGCATAAAGAAGGAGTGAGAGGTGAGTAATATTGTCATAGTAGAAAGTAAAAATGATAGAATTTTCATGCAGGCAATGGTTGAGAAACTAAACTGCGATATCCAGGTAGAAAAACCTATTTATATAGATGATTATCAAAGTTTGGAAGGCTTGAGCGAAACAGAGTTAATCAAAGCTTTAAAGAATTTAATCAGAAAGATTGACCGAAAAGATATCGAAAAGATTGGAATTATTATCGATATTGATAATTGTTGAGAGCAAGAACGGCTAAAATTCGTAGATAGATGTATACAACAAGTGTTTGAAGCTGAAAGCTTGTCAAGCACTAAACAATTTATCGATATTTGTACAACAGATCATGGAACAAATGCAAAATTGGCTTGTTACTTTACAAATGTTGGAGGTAAAGGCGAATTGGAAACGCTTTTAAAGGCAATCAAGGCGAGAGATTCTCCCTATGCTGATTGTTTGGATAGCTGGAAAACTTGCCTAGAAAATCAGGGAAAGAAAATCAACCAGAAAGAGTTTGATAAATTCTGGATTAGTAACTATATTAGATTTGATACTTGCTCAAATAAGGAACAGAAACAAGCTGGAAGGAAATGCAGTATGTCTGAGTTTGATTATGTTATGGAACACAAAAAAGATATTTGGGATTGGGATAATCCGACTCTTGATGATTTGAAGGCGTTTTTTAAATTGTTTTGCTAATATGATAAAATTCACATACAATCAATACCAAAGGGAGCATCCCGATTGTGCAAACATATCCGCAAGGGCGAAGCATTCGCGCCTGTATCCTATCGACTATATGAGAGAGTTTTAGCGCGAATGCTTCGCCCCTACAAAAACGGGATGATCTCATATCAAATCCGTAGGTATCGGAATTACTCATCTCTCTCTTCTCTTCCTCTGCGCCCTCTGCGCCCTCTGTGGTTAATAAAAAAAATCCTGTTCACCAATCAAATAAGATATCGATATGAGCTTAAAAATCTACTTTCTACGCCACGGTGAAACAGTTTACAGCAAAACAGGCGGCTTCTGCGGCGACCTCGACCCGGAATTAACAGCCGAAGGTGCTCAAATGGCAGAACAATTTGCTGGAACTTACGCGAAATTGCCTTGGGATGCTGTTTATGTCAGTCCGATGAAACGGACGATCGCAACTGCAACACCTTTATGCGATACTCTGGGTATTGAAATGCAGTTGCGCGACGGACTTAAGGAAATCAAGTACGGCGAGTGGGAAGGCAAAACCCTGGAAGCTGTCAAACAAGAATATTCTGAAGATTATATTAATTGGCTGACTGAACCGGCTTGGAATGCACCAAACGGCGGCGAAACTTCTGTGCAAATTGCCAGTAGAGCTTCCTTAGTTATTGCAGAAATTCAGGAAAAGTACAAAAATGGTAATGTTTTGGTGGTTTCCCACAAGGCGACTATTCGGATTATTCTGTGCGGTTTGTTGGGGATCGATCTGGGAAGTTATCGCAATCGTATTGCCGCTCTAGCAGCTTCTGTTAGTATTGTCAAGTTTGATGTGCGCGGGCCTATGCTGGAGGTTTTGGGCGATCGATCGTACATGGATGAAACTCTCCGCAATTTACCAGGTACTTGAGGTTTAGCGATGAAAATACTGGTCTTAAACGCAGGTTCTAGCAGTCAAAAGAGTTGTCTTTACGAGTTAAATGATGATGTTTTGCCCGTTAGCGCAGCCCTCGAAGAGGATCGACCTTTACAACCTCTCTGGGAAGCCAAAATCGATTGGACTCACCAACAGGGTGTATCAGAGTTGAAAGTAAAAACCGCAAAAGGTACTCAACTTGAGGAGGAGTTTGCATCGGAGTCTCGCACAGATGCTATTTCTCGAATGCTGGAGACTCTTTGGAAAGGCAAAACTCAAACTATTAATGATTTAAACGAGATTAATATTGTCGGGCACCGCGTCGTACATGGCGGACAAGACTATCAGCAAAGTACGTTGATTTCACCGGATGTTAAAAAGACGATCGCCCGTTTAGCTGTTTTTGCACCCGTACACAATCCCGTGAATCTCGAAGGCATTGAGGCGATCGAGAATATCCTCCCAAATGTACCGCAAATAGCAGTTTTTGATACAGCTTTTCACGCACAATTGCCGCCCGCCGCGTTTGTGTATCCCGGCCCCTACGAATGGCTGGAAAACGGGATTCGCCGCTACGGTTTTCACGGGATTAGCCATCAATATTGCGCGCGCAGGGCTGCCAAAATTCTGGGACGAGATTTGGCAGATTTGCGGCTGATTAGCTGTCATTTGGGCAACGGGTGTTCTCTGGCGGCGATTCGTGGTGGGGTGAGTGTGGACACGACGATGGGATTTACGCCTTTGGAAGGTTTGATGATGGGAAGTCGATCGGGCTCGATCGATCCTGGTATCATAATTCATCTGTTAAGGCGATCGGATTTAACTGCTGAGAAACTTGATGATATTCTCAATCGAAATTCTGGTTTGAAAGGGATTTCTGGGGTGTCTGGCGATATGCGGCAGATTGGAAATGCGATTAGCCAAGGTAATGAGAGAGCTCAACTTGCTTTGGATATTTACATCCACCGTTTGCGCGCCGGAATTGGGGCGATGTTGGCGAGTTTGGGCGGGTTGGATGCTTTGATTTTTACGGCGGGTGTTGGGGAAAATTCGGCTGTTGTGCGATCGGCTGCTTGCGAAGCTTTTGGGTTTATGGGTTTAAAATTGGATGGGGAGAAGAATCAACAAGTGCAGGGCGATCAAGATATTGCAGCGGCTGATTCAGCGGTGAGAGTTTTGGTAATTCACACGCAGGAAGATTGGGAAATTGCGCGAGAGTGTTGGAAACTTTACTCGTAGAGAGTCAATATTTGATTATAACAAAAGAGCTTTTCAATCATTCAAAAAACTGGGTAGATATTCGACGTTCATTCTGTTTCCAGTTCTGCAAGTGCTTGCTGTAAATTTAAGGGGGTTTCATTTTTTACTTCGCGCATAGTCAACAGAAGTCCTCTATCTTCGATCGCTTCTAGGAAATACTGATAATCGGTATAATCTAGAATGACTTGACTGATATTGCCTTCGGCATCGAATATCAATTCTTTGGCAAGTGGATAATCTTCTATTTTCATAATTTTTTATGTGGAGATGAGTTGGAAGGGGATGATGCTTCTATTATAGCTGACAACCTTGGGCGATCGCACTTCGTGTGTTTTTGTTAAAATTAAATAGCTCTAAACATTAGCAATTAGGATACTTTCACGTTTTATGTCTAAGCAATCAATCATCACAAAGTATATTGAAATTACACCGGGAGTGCTTGGTGGTAAACCGCGCATTGCGGGCCATCGAATTTCTGTAGCACAAATTGCAGAGATGTATCTTAATATGGGAGAGTCGATAGAAGAAATCGCTAGGGACTATAATTTGTCACCGGCATCGGTTCATGCGGCCATGACTTACTATTACGATCATCGAGAAGAAATTGACCGCCGCACTGCTGAATCAGATGCTTTTGTCGAAGGGTTGAAGCGTCAGAGTCCACCTTCTCGTTTGCAGGAAAAGCTAAGGGAAATTAGAGGTGAGTGAACGTATCCGCTTTCATTTAGATGAGAATGTTAAATCTGCTGTGGCGCGAGAGTTACGCCGAAGATTAATTGATGTTACAACCACTATTGAGGCGGGATTACTTGCTCAGACTGATGAATCGCAGTTAGCATTTATCTGCGAACAAAAGCGGTTGATTATGACTCACGATGATGATTTCTTAACGATTGCTAGTCTTAGCAGCGAGCATCCAGGTATTGCTTATTGCAAGCAAGGGACTCGTTCGCTCGGACAAATCGTTGAAGCTCTGGTTTTGATTTATGAAGTGTACGCGCCTGAAGAAATGGTTGGGCGTGTTGAGTTTTTGTGAGAAATGGCAAAGGGCGATCGCGCTTTTTTAACCACAAATAGCGGTGGATTGATGAAGGGCGATCGTACTTTAGGGATGAGGCGTAATTGCAATAACTGTAATAACTCCTTTCTCCGGGCCATAATACCAGAAAACTCGAAACGCTGCTGGGGTTTTGTTTTCGACGTAGGCCTCAAATACTTCCTCTTCATTAGGGCCAGATAATGTGTCGTACTTATGAGTTTTCAAGCTGGGATGGCGTAAATTAGTTGCCATTAATCCAAGTGTTTTTAGCACTTTATTGTATTTTTTGGCATCTAATTCCTGAAGATTAACCAAGCTATCTCTAGCCGATGAAGAAAATTCTATCCGAAAATTCATTCCTCTTCAATCTCCAAATCGGCATACTCAGAAAAATCACCCAAATCGTGTACTTCACCTTTAGCTGCTTGGGCGAGGCCGCACTTAACAGCGGCTAATGCTTGGGGGTTTTGCCACAACCACTGTTCGCGATCGGGTATGTTGGTTATTGGGTCTAATAGAATTTGTCCGGCTTCGTTGACAAGAACGCGATATTCTGTTGACTTGGGTTCGAGGTTTAAACTTAGGTGTCCTTGGGTGTCTGTGCTGATTAAGTTTTTTAGAGTCCAAAACATATCTTTCAGCTATTATAAAGTTGGTAAAACTCCATAGGGTAGAGTTTTAATTAATTATAACAAATTAGATGTTGTTTGTCCATACTGGAGCCCAGAAACCGGGTTTTTGCGAAAATACTTCGCCGAAGCCAACAGATTCGGTAAAAACCCGGTTTCTTTGTCGGAGTGCATAAGTCCTGCACTACTTATTCTAAGGCTTTAGTACATTACTGACATCCGCGAATATTCCTTCTAATTCCTGACCATTCATTAGCTAAATTAGATTGAGAACTAGAAATTTTCCGACCCAACATTTGAGGATTTATTTCATAAAAAATTAGGTCGGCTTTATAGTCACATAGATCAAGCCCATGCGATCGCTCTAGGCTTTGAAGAAAACGCTAGCATTCAGGGCATCTTGAGCTACCCCAGAGACTATAGCCAAATAATTATCACCCACTTTGATAGCCGTAGAAGCCACAGGTGTTGCGCCGTCAAGCTGCAAATTCACACGCTCAAAAGTGAGAGCAGAAAATGTTAGTCCTTCCATCAAACCAATCGAATCTCCAGGGCGGAAGTCCGTAATCACATCTGTTTGATTAATCGGAGTTGAATCTTCATCTACGGCGAAGAAGAAAGCATCATTGCCATCTCCGCCTGTGAGAATGTCTTGGCCGTGATCGCCTATGAGTATATCGTTGCCCGCACCGCCATTGAGAGTATCATTTCCCTTGCCGCCCCGTATAACATCATTGCCATCTCCTCCTATTAGAGTGTCATTGTCGTTATTACCGCTGAGGAAGTCGTTGCCAGCACCGCCATCCAAGCTATCAGAGCCTTTTCCGCCTAACAAAATGTCGTTGCCACCCAGTCCGTTAAGTGTATCAGCACCTTGATTGCCACTGAAGGTGTCATCGTTATTCGTACCTGTTAAAGAGTCATTGCCAGATAGGGCTACGATTCCTTTGCCCATCGCCTCTGGCGGTATAACAGTATCAGCATTGTCTGTGAAGAAGTAAAATCCAGGCCCACTAAGATTTTGTGGCAGTCCCGTAGGTTTGCCGCCGTCTGTGGCATTGGGTTTGGGTGAAAAGATGGATACTAACGGTGCAGGAGTCGGAGTTGTTGGAGTCGGAGTTGTTGGAGTCGGAGTTGTTGGAGTCGGAGTTGTTGGAGTCGGAGTTGTTGGAGTCGGAGTTGTTGGAGTTGGAGTTGTTGGAGTTGGAGTTGTTGGAGTTGGAGTTGTTGGAGTCGGAGTTGGAGTCGGAGTTGTCGGTGGTGCTCCTACACTGATGTCAACCTTGCTGCTATTGTTGGTGGCATCAGGGTCATTGTTGTCCGAAGTAACCGCGACGTTGTTAGAGATAGTTTTTCCGGTACTACCAGAATTTACTCTGGCTTTGAGGCTAAGGGTCGCAGTGCCATTAACAGCTAAGTTGGTTAATTTCCAGATACCAGTAGTAGGGTCGTAAGTGCCTTGGCTGGGGGTATTTCCTGTGAGAGTGAGGTCTGTTGGCAACAAGCTCGTTAGCTTGACGTTACTAGCATTGCCACCCAAAGAAACACTATTGAAAGTGTGAAGGGGAGAGTTTTTAGCGGTGACGGTATAGGTGACGGTATCTCCTTCTTTCGGTGTGGCATTGTCTACAGTCACATTCACCCCTAACTCAGCGTTCAATTTCCAACCCAAATCTTGAAGTACCCCAAGGACAATTGGACCGGGAGTATGGACGGCTTCTCCTCGATCTCTTCCAGCTACCATCAAGTTATTGGGGTTCCCGAATGGATAAATAGAATCTTCTAAGTGACCAAAATCAAAATTGGTAGGGGAGCCGGTAAGTCGGGGGCGGTTGCCGCCATTGGCTGCGATCGCATTTGCACCCCCAAAGAAACCATTGCCGTTAGTTAATTGAGCGCCTAACGCAATAGAAGGGGATGGATAAGTAGGGTAAAGGCGCTCACCAGCACTATTCTCCCTGAAGGTATCGATGATGGTGGGAGTACCGTTTACGTACCTTCCTTGGTTGGAAGTATCCAACACAGAAGTTCCATTAAACCCCAGTGCGTGACCGAGTTCGTGCAAGGCAACTGTGGAAAAATCGAACTGTGTAGATACTGGTTTAGCATCAGTACCAAAATACCAGTCGGTTAAGCTATTCATCTGCACTTCAACGTCTGGATTTGCCGCACCATTAACGTCCTTGCTAGCTAACTGATTTGCCAGCGGGAACGGATATCTGATATTTGGTAACGGGGCACCAGTAAAGTTTTGATCACCCGTCGAAGAGGTGATACCAAGAGTTCCTGAACCTGAACCCAAGGATGATGACCAAGTAGCCTTAACTTCCACCTCTGCTTTTGATGTGTCAAGTAGCCGATTCCAGATATTAACTGCGTAATCAAACGCATTTTTAGCTTGTGGAGGAAATAGTGCATCGTAAGTGACTTTAATCGCCAAAATCCCTTGGTAAGCCGATCGCACCTGTGGTCCAAACGCCAAAGAGGCATCCATCGCCCCAGTTGTATATCCCAATTCCCAGTCGCCGCCTTTATTAGCACTACCTGTCAGACTTGTAGAAGCTGCTATATTAGCTCCTGTTAGCTGACTCAACCGCTGTGCGAAAGCAGCACCCAAATCTCCCTTTGCTACGTTGCAGCCATACAGAAGAATCTCAGCATTACTTGCCAGCCCTTTTGCCCATTCCTTTACCCACATCACAAAGTCGCAATTTCGGGAGGGGGAAAGAGACACTACACCCCGGTTTTCTTCATTTATGATATTGGTTGGAGTGGAAGCGTTCAATGTATCCAAAGTCAACATCGTATTGCCCAGTTGCAGAGAACCGACAGCGCCGTGGGATACAATATGAACTGCCGAGAAGTTACCGCCCCGCAGTTTTTGAGCAATTTGTTCTACCCCGTTGCGGTTAGAATCGAGCAGGATTACTTCTGTTCCAGGGGTAACGCCGTCAACTAGAGTCTTCCAGTCAGGGGCAGCATTATCGATAAAGGCGATCGCTTTCGGAGTTTCGGAGATAAAGTTTTTAACTTGTAGCGCAATTCCTTCAACAGGATTTCTCGCTATACCTAATCTTTGATGGTTTTGAGCATCAGTGCTGCTCAAGCTTCCGTCAATCGTTTGCCCTAAGCCAATATTCGTCATAATCCCATCTCCTCAAAAATATAGTTGCGTAAAAACCAGCAAAGCCCGCCTAGCAAGCCTTCCTAAATGTTTATCAGGGCCTTCCTCTGCTTTTTATGCAAATTGCCCTGTTTTTGTAACAAAACTTTACATGAGTCCCAACAGCAGATAAGCTGTATGCCCGATCGCCCAACCGATGCACCGTCAAACCTAGCTGATAGCCAAGCACATCATTTCACAATACTCCACAATCCTGAATCCGCAAAGGCTAAACGGCTCACCATTTGGCTCAGCAAAAAAGGCTCATTTAGCTCATTTATCTCATTTGGCTCACTTCTCGGCTCACCAAATCGTGTAACATTCTTTACTAAGGCAGAGTTTCCGTATAGGAGTCGCAATGGCAGGTTTGCTCAGAGCATCTGAAGAAGGGCTAAAAATCATTGATATGGTGCGACGCAATCTCGAATGGAATAAAAGTGAGGATACTTGGTGTGTTGCCGCTTTAGTTTCAACAGCTACCTTAAAGCGTTTTTGGAGTCGAAAAGGAATTAGACGAGAGAACTTTATCAATATTTGCCAAGCTGTAGAAATAGAAAATTGGGAATACATTGCTGAGGGCTACAAAAATCTAAAAACAGAACCACTCTTTGTCGCCGCGATCGCAGATATCCCCCTAGACAACCAAACCGATCGCACTTTCCCCCTCCCAGAAAACTTACCCCCCGTCAGAAATTGGGTACAGCGCACCAAAGAAATCGACACCTTAAAAACCCTAATTGTTGAACCCCACCCTGTAGGGGCGGTGCCCCCGTGCCCGCCCTGGGGGGTTCCCATCGCCATCTCAATTGTCGGATTACCGGGAATCGGCAAAACCACCCTCATCAGCCAACTAATTCGCCAACTCCACACCGAAAAAACCCCCTTCGCCTGCGCCGCTTGGCAATCCTTGCAATCCGCAACAGGCAAAGCACCCCCCTGCGATCGCACAATTGACTCCCTGCTATTCACCCTCTCCAACGGCGACATTACCGCCGCTGTCAACGCTCAAAATGACTGTGGCAAAAAAACCGAAAATCTGCTCAAAATTCTTAGAGAAAAACCTTGCTTAATTGTATTCGATCGCGCCGACACACTTTTGAAAGCACGAGAAGCCAAAGCCGCCGGTTATTTCGCAGAAGATTGTGCAGAATATGCTTGGTTATTCAAACAACTATTAGAAACAGAACATCAAAGCAAAATTATTTTCACCAGCCGCGAAAGCTTAGCCGAATTGCCGTCAACAGTCACCCGCGAAATCCAGCTCAACGGATTGGATCGAGATAGCGCAATTTCCCTATTGCAATCTTTCAATCTGACTGCAAATGCAGAGGAATTAGCGGAAATGGGCGATCGCTATTCAGGACATCCCAAAGCCCTACAACTCGTAGCAGTCTTGATTCGAGATGATACCGAGTTTCAAGGAAATGTCGGGAATTTTTTACACCAAAGAGACTGGTTGCTGATTCGAGATATTGAGAGATTAATTGATGAAATGATAGCGCGTCTGGGCGACGGCGAGCAAACTTGTCTCAGCCGAATTTCCGTCTATCAAACTTCCGAATATCCGCTATCTTTTGCAGGCATTAGCGCTCAAATGCCAGAAGTTAGCAAGTATGAGCTTAAAGAAAATATTATCCTTGCACTGAAGCGGCGGCAATTGCTATATTACGATTACCAACGAGAATCTTATCAATTACATCCGCTAGTCCGAGAAAAGGGCGAACATCTGCTAAGTCAAAATCTAGAAAATCTCCGTACCGCCCACAGCCAAGCCTATAGTTATTATATCAATATTCCCCTCAAACCAAAATCGGAATGGCAAGATATCGAGGACATTAAGCCACTAATCAGAGCGCACTATCACGCGCGTCAGGCGGGAAATTTAGATGCTGCAAATGCGATTATTTCTGAAGTTTGTGAATATTTGCGGCAGTGGAATTGTGCAGAGTTGGTGTGTGCAAATATAGAGTTGCCATTGTTAGCGGAAGTAAAAAACATAACTCTGTAGGGGCGGGTTCACCGACAATAATTGCCTAAAAGCCACAATCTCATAAACCCGCCCCCACACCACCATAAATCCCAATCTACCTCTTTCAAAATAACGATAAAAACCAGGAGGGCGGGTTTATTTCACCTGTCTATACCCATTAAATCTGTTGGTGAACCCGCCCCTACAGGAGGCAGAAAAATGGTGCAAAATGTGAACTATATATTGCACCATTGTCAATAAATCTGTAGGGGCGGGTTCACCGACAATAATTGCCAAAAACCAACAATCTTGTAAACCCGCCCCCACACCACCATAAATCCCAATCTACCTCTTTCAAAATACTTCAACTACTCGAATAAATTCCTCTTTCTTCCAGTTGCTGCATAAAAAACTCTTCCAAACTAGGCTTAGCCAAATTCATCCCAATTAACTGCCCTTTCGTAGCGCTCAGACTAGACATAAACTGCTTCGGATCGCCCTGCAAATGACCGTACCACAAATCATGATCAACTTCCAGATCTGGTATCCATTTTTTGAGGATATTCAAATGGCCGCCCCTACCTTCGACCCGGTAAGTTTTAGTATTACCCAAAAGTTGATCGATCGCACCAATGCAGATTAACTCACCTCTCGCCAAAATTCCCACCCGATCGCAAATCTTCTCCACATC
>JAYTZD010000170.1:0-3894 GCA_043742065.1 Oscillatoriales bacterium | reverse complement strand
CGGCAGTGCCGTCTCCCTACCCAAAATAACATTGTAGGGACACGGCACAGCCGTCTCCTAATTTCGGGTACTTTGAATAAAAAAATTCTCTAACCTATGGAAACTTCACCCGATATAAGTGCAGCCGTGCGTCGCCTTTACGATACATTCCCTTTTCCGCCCGATCCTTTGTCGGACGAACCGCCCCCAGGCTACAACTGGCGCTGGAGTTGGCCGGATGCTTACAATTTTTGCACTGGCCAAAAGCCGCAAAAACTGGATGTTCGGATTTTGGATGCTGGCTGTGGCACGGGTTCGAGTACGGATTATCTGATTCACCTGAATCCTGAAGCGTCGGTGACGGCGATCGACCTCAGCTCCGGTGCTTTGAAGGTAGCACAAGAACGTTGTAGGCGATCGGGCGCGCGAGAAGCAGATTTTCGTCACCTCAGCTTGTACGATGCCGATCGACTCGAAGGCGAGTTTGATTTGATCAACTGCGTCGGCGTGCTGCACCACTTGCCCGATCCGATCCGGGGCATTCAAGCGCTGGCGGCGAAGTTGGCTAGCGGTGGATTGATGCACATTTTTGTGTATGCTGAATTGGGCCGTTGGGAAATTCAATTGATGCAAAGGGCGATCGCACTTCTCCAAGGCAACAAAAAAGGCGACTATCCCGATGGTGTGAAAGTCGGCCGTGAAATCTTTGCTTCCTTACCAGAAAACAACCGCCTTGTCAAGTACGAAAAACAGCGTTGGGCGGGAGAAAATCAGCGAGACGAATGTTTTGCGGATATGTACGTTCACCCGCAGGAAATTGACTACAACATCGAGACTTTGTTCGAGTTAATTGACGCTTCGGGATTGGAATTTATCGGTTTCTCAAATCCGGGATATTGGCAGTTAGAAAGACTTTTGGGTAAAGCACCGGAGTTGATGGAAAAAGCTCAGGGTTTGACAGAACGAGAGCTTTATCGATTAATTGAATTGTTGGATACGGAAATCACTCATTACGAGTTTTTCTTGGGTAAAAAACCTGTAGTTAAGATTGATTGGTCGGACGATAAAGCACTTTTGGCGGCAATTCCAGAGTTGAGTGTTTGTATGCACGGTTGGCCGAGTCAACAAGTGTTTGATTGCAATTACCAATTGCTCAATTTGTCAAGTGCTGAGTTTGAGTTTTTGCAAGGTTGCAATACAAAAACTGTGGGAGAGATTTTGGCGGATGTTGAGGTGGGATTGGATGAAGTGCGATCGATCTTATCAAAACAGCTAATTTTGCTGATTCCAGGTAAAATCTAAGGGCGGGCAAGATGCCCATCCCACAATCAAATTAACTTTTTGTGGAACAGGCATCTTGCCTGTTCTCTCGATTAAATTCCCAATATTATTAGTCGCCGAAATGAGGAGACGACAGTGCCGTGTCCCTACCCAAAATAACATTGTAGGGACACGGCACTGCCGTCTCCTCTACCATTCCGGTGCAACCGGAATTGATATCATTGGGTGTGCTGTATCGATGCTACGCAGCAGTATGTTTGTATCTACGAGAAACGGCATTTAACCTCTGTCTCCATAAATGCTCTCTCTGCTAATAGCTTCATCTGAAATAGTGGGGAGATTTAGGGTACGATGACTGTCAACCCATTCTTGAAATGCTATTGACCATTCTGTTGGGGTAGCTGTTTCATAAAATGGACGTTGTTGAGGTTCAATTAGCTGTATTAGGTATTAGGCTTGTCCGCCTCAAGCTGTGGATGCTAGCACCGATGATATTTGCCTGTTGTAAGGCATTAAAAAAAATTTCTGATGCCGATTCCAGGTTGATGTTTCTAGAGCCTTCAAGAGCTGGGAACAGGTAAATATCATCGGTTGGTTGATAGGCAGCCAGTATCAGCCTTAGCTCTTCAATTACTGGGATGGTGCGGGTTACAAGTTTTTTGTTGGTGGGGATAAGAACCTCTGGCAGAACGGAACCATCAAGAGCGTAATAGTCTCTCACCCGCAAGGTACAAGCTTCCTTAATTCGTGTCGGCGTGAAGAGACAGATGCCGAATAGGGCGCGATCGCGCGGTGTCTGCAAGCCTTCGGAAAATAGCAACTTGATTTCCTCTTGGCTCAATGCTCTAGGGTCATCTATCCTTTTAACAAGTGCTAGTATACCTAATATCAAATCTACGCTTGACTTAGAGTAGTTTTCAAGCAATTTACCATTGCTATCGAATACATTTGACAACTGCCCGTAAAGAAATTTCGGGAGAAGTGTATTGGGATACAGAGAGACAACTTCTCTGAGTCCGTATGACGGAACAAACTGTTTTGTATTGAGTCCAGCAACTACATCGTTGTAATAACAGATGAAAGCATAGGAAATTGTTATTAGTTCATCCAATCCTCTTTTTTCAATGGATTTTATGATCTTATGAACTCTTTCCACATCATGTCGGTTTAATAAACCAGCGTCGTAAGCAGTAGATACAGAAACCAAGAGGGAGTCTAGACCTGTCATCCTTTATCCTCCAATATGGGAAGTAGTCGTGAACCACTATAGTAGGCTGACAAAGCCGACAGTAGTGTTGAAATCAGGCATGGGTTTATACTTTTGTTATTTTCAAAGATATTTTAAACGATATCAACCATTTATGTCATTCCAAAACTTCAGAACCGCTAAAACCGTCTGACCGCTCCGACTGACCGCAATCCAACCGCTCATACAGCTTCCAGTTTTTAAAAAAGCTGTGGGTTTGAACTCACATCTGTGACGAAAAAAAGCTAGGCCGTTGTTAATGTGCAATCACCCCAAAACCCCACACACCGCCCTAAATGGTGCTTTCTGAAGTCTCAGTCAGTCAGTCAGTCCGATCGCCTCAGTCAGTCAGTCCGATCGCCTCAGTTAGTCAGTCGATCGCCCCGTGTCGATCAGACAGTGCTACCCAGCTTGTTAATTCAATTACAATCACTGCGGCTGCCACTTCCCCCGGATGTGTAAACATTTTAATAACAATAGCAATCCTGGAAGGTACAAAATGATACAAGTCCACAAACAAAAACTTACCTTTGAAGAGTACCTCACCTATGAGGACAACACCGACAATCGCTACGAATTAATTGACGGAGAGTTAGTAACATTGCCGCCCGAATCCGAACCCAACAACGCCATTGTCAGTTATCTGTTTTTAGTCCTCGTCAATAGTGGCATCCCTTGGCGGTGTATCAAAACACATATGTGCGAAATCCAAGTTCCGATCCTGCGCGAGGGCGACGCTGCTAACCGCTACCCAGATTTGGTGGTTTTGCGCCCCGAACACATCTTGCTGACAGCAACCAGGCTAACCATCACCCAAACTATGCCACCTCCTCAGTTGGTTGTCGAGGTTGTTAGTCCAGGTAGAGTTGGGCGCGATCGCGATTACATTAGTAAACGAGCTCAATATGCAGCGCGGGGTATCCCTGAATATTGGATTGTTGACCCTCAAGAGGAGATAGTAGCGGTACTACGACTAGAATCATGTGAGTATGTCGAAGTTGGGGTTTTTCAAGGGGAACAAGCGCTGATATCGCCGACTTTCCCGCAGTTGAACTTGACGGCCCAACAAGTCCTGGAAGGGGAGTTTTAGCCGCCGATTTACAAGGAATTCACAAGGAAAAAATGTATGAAAATTAGAGCAATCATTCATCCCGCAGAAGAAGGTGGCTATTGGGCTGAAGTTCCTGCACTTCCTGGGTGTATTACCGAAGGAGATACTATGGAAGAAGTGATGGCTAATTTAAAATATGCTATTGAAGGTTGGCTCGATGTTGCTAATAGTCGTGAAGCAATTGCCTCCACAGATAAAATTGTTGAAATTGCTGTATGAAATCTATTTCAGGGAAAAGTTTGTCTTAAGCCGAAATTAGGAGACGGCAGTGCCGTGT
>JAYTZD010000169.1:0-16452 GCA_043742065.1 Oscillatoriales bacterium | reverse complement strand
ATTCCCTAGTCGGAATCGCCATTCTGGGCGCACCAATTTCCCCCTCTGAACCAGAAAAATGTGAGTGGCTGGAAGTCAACGATGCTTTGTGCAATTTGCTGGGATATGAGCGCGAAGAACTGTTGCAGGGAAATTGGGATAAATTAACTTTTCCTGAAGATAGCCAAGCTAGTTCAGAGCAGCTAAATAAAATTTTAGCAGGCAAGAGCGAAGGCTATGTTTTAGACAAAAGATGGCGAAAAAAAAACGGGGCAGTAGTTTATACTAGAGTTTCGCTACGCTGTATTCGCAGCCTGGATGGGTCGATCGACCGGATGATTAAAGTAATTTTGGATGTAAGCGATCGCCACCACTATGAAGTCGAACTCAAAGCATCTAGAGAATTCTTAAAGCACACGATTAATGCGAGTCCTGACCCGATTTTTGTCAAAGATGATCGACACCGCTGGGTTGTATTAAACGATGCTTTTTGCAAGTTGATGGGAAAATCGCGAAAAGAACTGATCGGCAAGTCTGGATACGACTTTTTACCCGAAGATAAAGCAACATTGTTTTTACATAAAGACGAAGAGGTATTGAGAAGTGGTATCGCTGATGAAACAGAAGAAACTTTTATAGATAGTGATGGACAAGCACAAATTATATCTATCAAAAAAAGTGTATTTCAAAAGCCCAACGGCAGTAAAATGTTAGTAGGCAATATCCGAGATGTCACGGAGTATAAGCGTCAGCAAATAGCCTTGAAGCAAACTGAATACAAGCTTCAAAATATGACAGATAACGTGCCGGGAATGATTTATCAATTCTGCCTAGAGCCTGGGGGGAAAAAGTATTTTACCTACATTTCTTCTGGTAGCAAAAATATTTACGGATTAGAACCACAAGAACTAGAAAAAAGACCGGATTTGGCTTATGACACAATTCATCCAGACGACCTCATAAGCTTTGAAGAATCGATAAAAATTTCAGCAATGAATCTCCAACCTTGGCAGCACCAATGGCGGGAAATTATCGACGGTAAACTGAAGTGGTTGCAAAGCGCAGCTAAGCCGGAAATGCAAGCCAACGGTAATCTAGTTTGGGACGGCTTGGTGATGGATGTTACCGAATTAAAACAAACTCAACAAGAACGTGATCGCTTTTTTACGATCTCGCTAGATTTGCTTTGTATTGCAAGTTTCGAGGGCTATTTTAAACGCTTAAATCCAACTTGGTCAAATGTATTAGGCTACACCACAGCAGAACTTCTAGCGAAACCTTTCATAGAATTTGTGCATCCAGAAGACGTAGAAATAACCATAGCAGAATTGACAGCACTCAAAGATGGCAACCCCGTTATCAACTTGGAAAACCGCTATCTTTGCCAAGACGGCAGTTATAAATGGCTGTCATGGACGGCATCGCCATTTACTGAAGAAGGTTTGATTTATGCAGTTGCTCGCGATGTCACATTAAACAAGCAAGCGGAAGCAGAATTGCGAAAAAGTGAAGCCACTAATCGCGCTCTTTTAAATGCCATACCAGATATGATGTTTCGATGTCGAGCTGATGGCACTATTGTAGACTTCAAACCCGCTAAAGACCTCCGTAATTTCATGCCAGAAAATATATTGTTAGGCAAAAAAGTACCAGATATTTTGCCGCCTACATTTGCCGAAAAAATACTGTCAGGAAATAAACAAGCGATCGAAAATGGTGATATTCAAATCGTAGAATATCAAATGTCTGTCAATGACGAATTGTACGATTTTGAAGCTAGAATTGTGTTTTGTACGGAGGATGATATTATCGCTATCGTTCGTAATATCACCGATCGCAAACGCTCCGAGTCAGCACTCCACAGACAAGCAACAGCAATGGCCCAAGCTTCCGAAGGTATCGCCATACTCAATGCCGACGGAGATGTGATTTATTGCAACGCAGCTAGACTCAAAATCTACGGTTATGACTCTCTCGAAGAACTTTTGGGTAAAAGTTGGAAAATATTCTATGAAGGCGCAGAACTGCAAAGGTTTGAGCAAGAAGTTGTACCGGATTTAGTACAGAAAGGTTTTTACAGAACCGAAGCGCTAGGATGCCGCCGCGACGGCTCGAAAGTTCCTATAGATGTCTCACTGACAATGCTTCCTGATGGGGAAATGATTTGCGTTGTTCGCGATATTTCTGAAAGAAAACAAACAGAAGCTGCACTACGAGAAAGTGAGCGATTTGTCGAAAAAATTGCTGAGGCGAGTCCTAATATTTTGTATGTTTATGATTTGATAGAACACAAAATTATTTATGCTAATGCTTCTATAGTTCACATTCTAGGCTATACGGTAGAAGAGATTCAGGCAATGGGGGTGGAGGTGGTTTCAACTTTAATGCACCCAGAAGATGCCATCAAAATGCCTGATTATTTACAGCAAGTAGAAACTGGTGGCAAAGGTGATATCTTTGAAGTTGAATATAGAATGCAGCATAAGGATGGTTCTTGGCGCTGGATTGTGAGCCGAGATACTGTATTTATGACAACAGCATCAGGTCAATTAAAACAAATTCTCGGTGCAGGAACTGATATTACTGAAAGTAAGCAAACAGAAGATGAAATTAAGTTGTTGCTAGCAGCAACTCAAGCCATTAGTCAGTCGGCAGATTTCGAGAGTGCGATCGCAAATATTTTGCGCTTTTTGTGCAATGCGATCGGCTGGCATTTTGCGGAAGCTTGGATACCTTCTGCTGACGGCACTGTGTTGGAACACAGCCAAACTTGGTATGCTACCGACCGGAATTTAGAGGCCTTCGGACATCAAAACAATAAGTTTGTATTTGCACGAGGAGTCGGAGTGCCGGGGCGAATTTGGTTGACCAAACAAATGGAGTGGAGAGAAGATATATCGAATTGCGTAAATCCGGTTTTCCTGCGATCGCAAATCGCCGCAGAAAGTGGCTTGAAAGCTTGTTTCGGAATACCAATTCGTGCTGAGGGAGAAGTGCTAGCAGTGTTAGTATTTTACCACCTCAACCCATCAACTCTAGAGAGCCGTATAGTAGAGTTGGTAAAGGCGGTCGCGACTCAGTTGGGTTCTCATATTCAACGCAAAAAAGCAGAAGAGGAATTGACAAAAAGCGAAGAACGTTGGCAGTTAGTTCTGAAGGGAAATCAAGACGGAATTTGGGATTTTAACCTCAAAACAAAGGAAGTTTTTCGCTCGGCTCGCTGGAAGGAAATCATCGGTTACGCAGACAGTGAAATTGACAATAGCAACACCTCCTGGACTGAGCGAATTCACCCTGAAGATGCCTCGCGAGTCCAAGCAGCTATCCAAGATTATCTCGATCGCAAAACCTCGAATTATGCCAGTGAATACCGCCTGCTTTGCAAAGATGGCAGCTACAAATGGGTACTCGCCCGCGCTCAAGCAGTGTGGGACAAAGCCGGAAATCCTCTGCGGATGGTTGGTTCAATGACCGATATCAGCGATCGCAAACAAGCAGAATTAGAACTGTTGAAAGTGACTCAAGCTGTGGAAAGTACCAGTGACGCGATCGCCATTACCGACTTAAAAGGACGCTCTATTTATCATAATCAAGCCTTCATTCAGCGTTACGGCTACACCGTTGCAGACCTCAACCTTACCAATGCGGCCGAGGCAATGTACGTCCAACCTCAAATTTACAAACAGATCTATAAAACTATTTGCAGTGGTTTATCATGGAGCGATGAAATTGAAATGAAAACTAAGGATGGTGAAATAGTAATGACTCTGGTTCGAGCTGATAACATTAAAGATGAACGCGGTAATTTTATCGGTTCAGTTGGTGTAATTACTGATATCACCCAGCGCAAAGAAATCGAAGAAACTTTGCGTCAGCAATTAAAACGGGAGCGACTGGCAGTAGCCATGCTCGAACGCATTCGCTCTTCTTTGAATTTAGCAGAAATTTTGACTATTGCTGTCGAAGAAGTGCGGCAATTTCTGCAAGTAGATCGTACTGTTATTTACCGATTTAATCCTGATTGGAGCGGGTTTATAGCTGTCGAGTCAGTTGAAAAAAATTGCATGGCAATTGCCGGAATGGAAATTAACGACTCCTGTTTTGGGCAAACCTATGCGCCTCTCTACAAAAACGGTAGAATTCTAGCTACAGATGATGTTTACAATGCTGGCATCACCGAGTGCCACTTGAATTTATTAACTGAGCTTCAGGTAAGAGCTAATCTGGTAGTACCGATTTTGCAAGGCGAAAATCTCTGGGGGCTATTAATTGCCCACCACTGCACTGGCCCGCGTCTCTGGCAGAAATTCGAGGCAGAGTGTCTGCAACAATTGGGTGTGCAGTTGGCGATCGCCATCCAACAGTCTACCCTGTTTCAACAAGCCCAAACTGAAATTGCCGATCGCAAACAAGCAGAAGCCGCCCTACAATTAGCCAAAGAATCCGCCGAAGCCGCCAACCGCGCTAAAAGCGACTTTCTGGCCAACATGAGTCACGAATTGCGGACTCCTTTGAACGGAATTTTAGGATATATTCAACTGCTAAAACCCGATCGCAATTTAACCACTGAACAACAGGAGAGCCTGAATAATGCTCAACAGTGCGGCAACCACTTACTGACGCTGATTAATGACGTTTTAGATCTAGCGAAAATTGAAGCTGATAAAATGGAACTCTCTCTGACAGAGATGAATTTATCGCTTTTTCTGAAAAGTATTGTTAACTTGTTCCAAATGCGATCGGATCAAAAAGGAATCGTCTTTAATTTCGAGCAGCTATCCCCGCTACCAAACTGGGTTTTTGCAGATGAAAAAAGGCTGCGACAAGTTTTAATCAATTTGCTCAGCAATGCGGTGAAGTTTACCGACTTCGGCGGAGTTACATTTAAAGTCGGTTACGTGGATAATTGTACTGCAAATTCAACTCCAAGTGCCATAATAGAAGCGCTTCGGGACATCACAGCGGTCAATTTAGAAAAATTACCAGCCACTAAAATTCGCTTTCAAATCGAAGATACCGGCATTGGTATAGGAGAACACAAATTAGCCGAAATATTTCTGCCATTTCATCAAGTGGGCGATCGTCACAATTTTGTCGAAGGTACCGGATTGGGACTTTCCATCAGTCAGAAATTAGTTAAAATGATGGGAGGCAAAATTCACGTCCAAAGTACCTCCGGCAAAGGCAGCATTTTTTGGTTGGATATAGACTTACCCGCAGCCCCGCAGTGTTCTGAAGTCCCTGCTCCACCAGAAAAAAAGCGACTTATCGGTTTTGTCGGCCTCAAGCGCAAAGTGCTGTTAGTAGACGACAACGAAGCAAATCGGTCAATGCTGAATAAAATGCTCTCTCGTTTGGGCTTTGAAATTGTACAAGCCACAGACGGCGAAGACTGCTTGCACAAAGCATTGGAATTTCAACCCAATTTAATTTTAATGGACTTGCTGATGCCAGTAATGGACGGTTGGGAAGCTACCAGACGACTGCGACACTTGCCGGAATTAAAAGATACAGTTATCCTGGCTTTGTCCGCTAGCGTTGACGATACTACCAGGAAAGAGAGCATACTTGCAGGCTGCAATGATTTTCTCACCAAGCCCATTGAAACTAACCAGCTTTTAGAATCATTGCGCGTACATTTGGGACTAGAATGGGTTTACGAAGACAGCTCATCCGGCAAAAAACGGAAAACTCAAACCCCAAAAACAGGATCAGACTTGGCTGCTGCTGACTCTGCGATCGTGTCTCCTGCCTCTGAGTCAGTCTTGACCTTGTTAAGATTGTCTTCGATGGGCGATATTGAAGCTATTCTGGAGGAAATTACTAAACTTGAAAATTCTGACCAGAAATTAGCGCCTTTCGCTCACCACGTCCGACAACTTGCTAAGGGATTTCAGCTCAAGCAAATTCGAGTTTTTTTGAAGCAACACTTGCCTTAAAATTTTCAATCATTGAATATGAACGATAAAAATTCCGAAAGAAGCATCATACTAATTGTCGATGACAACCAGACAAATCTGGATGTACTTTTCGAGTTGTTAAAAAACTACGGGTTTAAAGTATTGGTAGCTCAAGATGGCGAAAGTGCGATCGAGCAAATTGAATACATCCATCCAGACTTGATTCTTCTGGACATCATGATGCCCGGAATTGACGGATTTGAAACTTGCCGCCGCTTGAAAGCAGACCCGCCAACGCAAGACATTCCCATCATATTTATGAGCGCCCTTTCCGATACCGTTGATAAAGTAAAAGGCTTTCAAACAGGAGCAGTTGACTACATTACCAAGCCATTCCAGCACGAAGAAGTATTGAGCAGAATAGACACTCACTTGACTATTCGTAGTTTACAAAAAAAACTAGAAGAGAAAAACGTAGAACTTGCTCACCTGAACCAAAATCTGGAAAGACTTGTCGAACAAAAAAGTAAGCAACTCATAGATCAGGAAAAAACAGCAATCATTGGTCGCTTGACTCAGGGCATGGTGCACAACCTGAAAAGTCCGCTTCAAGTTATGCAAACTAGCGTCGATCTGATTGAAACAAAAGCGACAAAAATTAACGACTTCTCGTTTTTTAGCTACACTAAATATATTTTGCAAGCCATCACAAAAGTCAATCAGATCATGGACACTCTGATGGTGAAAAGTAGTAAAGAGCAAAAGCAAGATTTGCAGCCTGTTAATATTAACGAATTAATTCAGCGAGAAATTCAGCTATTGGAAGGTAATATGTATTTTAAAAACAAAGTTAAGAAGAAATACTTTTATGATGAAAATATCGCAAATGTTCCCTTAATCTATGCCTATATTTCCCAAGTATTTTACAACTTAATTAATAATGCAATGGATGCTATGTGGGAGAAAAAAAGCAGGGAACTGACTATTATTACTAGACAAGACGAATCAAACATCTATATGGATATTGCCGATACGGGATGCGGGATAGCACCAGAAGATTTGTCGAAAATCTTTGACCCTTTTTACACCTCAAAACCAGCTAAAGGCGAGGAACAGAAAGAAGGTGAACCTACAGGAACTGGCTTGGGACTTTATACTTGTATTGAACTTCTAAAACCATTTAATGGCGAGATTGCAATTAGTAGCAACCCCGGTAAGGGCAGTGTATTTACAGTTGTGTTGCCAAAACAGCAGAAAGATTGAAGGAAGTTCGGCAACGGATTCTATAACGGATTTAACGGATGTTTGGCAACGGATTCTGTAACGGATTTAACGGATGTAACGGATGTTTGGCAACGGATTCTGTAACGGATTTAACGGATGTTAGGGAGGCAATTGCCCAATTCCCAATTTCCATACAGGATTTATCAACAATTAACCGAACCTGATATTATTTTTATATTAAATTTCAACCAATGACATCAGTTTTTCAATCAACTTTGACACCTGCTTATTTGAACATTCTTCTGGTTGAAGATTGTACAGAAGATGTGGAAATAATTCAAAATATGTTGTTAGAAAGCAATCTGAGAGAGACCATTAATTTAACCCATATTATCCGACTCCAGGAAGCTATAGAAAATTTAATTAATCAGGTTTTTAATGTAATTTTGTTAGACATTTCACTTCTTCATAGCCAAGGCTTTGATACTTTCTTAAGGCTGAAAAATATTCCCGTCGTCATTCTTACGGCCGCCGATGACGAAGCACTAGCCATCGAATTAATTGCAGCAGGTGCACAAGATTATCTAGTGAAAGGACAACTAGATAGTCGGCTGTTGATCCGGACTTTGCAATGCGCCATCGTTCGCCACAAACGGCAATTAGAAGGGAAAAAAAAGACAGACAAAGTTTTAGTTCAAAAGCAAGTTAAAGCTAGTAAAAAATTTTTGAATTACACGATAAATGCAGTTGCAGATCCAATTTTTGTCAAAGATCAACAGCACCTTTGGATACTGTTAAATGATGCTTTTTGCAAGTTGATAGGTAGGAAACGTGAGGAATTACTAGGAAAATCTGATTATGACTTTTTCCGAAAAGAAGAAGCTGATATTTTTCGGAAAAATGACGAACAGGTATTTCGGACAGGGGAAGAGAACATCAGTGAGGAAATATTTACTGACTCAAATGGTGAAAGACACATTTTGTCTACTAAAAAAACTGTGTTTGAAAATCCCGATCGCACTAAAGTCATTGTCGGTATAATTCGAGACATTACTGACGAAAGGCAGAAACAAACGCTAGTTAAAAATATCCCCGGCGCTATCTACCGCTGTCGTTACGATCTGCATTGGACGATGGAATTTATCAGTGATGAAATAGAGGGAATTAGTGGCTATACCGCTGCGGATTTTATGTGCAAAGACAACCTGTGTTTAACTAATATTATCCATGATATGGATACTGAAATAGTCGAGCGCAAAGTCAAAGCAGCAATAGCATCGAAACAGCCATACTATATAGAATATCGGATTATTTGTGCTGACGGCGCGACGCGCTGGGTTTCAGAAAGAGGCAGACCGACTTACAATGCAGAAGGGCAAGTTTTGTGGTTAGACGGAGTGATGTTTGACATTACCGATCGCAAACAAGCCGAATTGACCCTGCGACAAGTAACTCAAGCTGTAGACAGCGCTAGTGATGCGATCGCGATCGCCAATCTGGAAGGTGATTCAATTTATCATAATCTAGCATTTATTCAGCGCTACGGCTATACAGTTGAGGAACTAAATAATAGCGGTGGCCCCGGAGTAATGTACGCCAAATACCAAGAATTGAGGAAGTTATTTATTGTGCTGCGAAAAGGCTTGTCATGGAGTGGTGACATCCAACTCAAAGCTAAAAATGGCAAAATTATAGAAACTCAATTGCGAGCTGACTGTATTAAAGATAGCAATAATCAACCCATAGGAATGATGGTGATTATTGCCGATCTCACAGAACTAAAACGTACAGAATCAGCTTTAAAACTTAGTCAAGAACGATTGCAATTGGCCGTTTTTGGCAGCTCCTTGGGGCTGTGGGATTGGAATATAGCTACAGGCGAATCTTATTTTGACGCGCAGTGGAAAGCAATGCTAGGTTACACAGAAACTGAAATTGAAAATAGTGCTAAATCTTGGGAAAACTTGCTGCATCGTGAAGATAAATTGATGGTAATGGCTGCTTTAAACTTACATTTTGAAGGTCGCACTAATATTTATCAAGTTGAGTTTCGGATGCTCAACAAATCAGGAAATTGGCAATGGATTATGGCCTTGGGCAAGGTAGTCGAGTACGACGAATGGGGCGCGCCACTACGCATGAATGGCACTCACCAAGATATTACCGATCGCAAACAAACAGAGTTAGCTTTGCAGGAATCGGAAGCGCGAGAACGGTCAAAAGCCCTAGAATTAGAAATAGCAATTAACAAGCTCAGAACCACTCAATCTCAACTTGTTCAAAATGAAAAAATGGTGAGTTTGGGTCAGTTAGTTGCGGGTGTAGCCCATGAAATTAATAATCCTATTAGCTTTATTCATGGAAATCTTGCTCCGGCTCGTAGTTATACTTTAGATTTATTGGATTTGATTAAAATTTATCAGTATCACTACCCCATTCCGCCTGCGGGTGTGTTGGATAAAATCCAGGAAATTGACCTGGATTATGTGGCGGAAGATTTGCCGAAACTCTTCAATTCAATGCGAGTAGGAACTGAGCGAATTGTAGAGATTGTGAAATCCCTACGCAACTTTTCCCGTTTAGATGAATCCGCTAGGAAGTCGGTGAATATTCATGAGGGAATTGATAGCAGTTTAATGATCTTACAAAATCGCCTGAAATCCCACAGCAGCCGTCCGGGAATTGAGGTAGTTAAAGATTACCAACAACTGCCAAATGTGGAATGTTTTCCGGGTCTGTTGAATCAGGTATTTATGAATATTCTGATTAATGCGATCGATGCTTTGGAAGAACGGGACGCGCAACGAGAAATTCAGGAGTGCGATCGGCATCCCAGTACCATCACTATTCGCAGTTATCCGGCTGCTGGCGCGTTCGTAGCGGTGTCTATTGCTGATAACGGACTCGGTATACCGGATTCGCTGAGATCGAGGCTGTTTGACCCATTTTTCACGACTAAACCTGTGGGTAAGGGGACGGGCTTAGGACTGTCGATCTCTCATTCGATTATAGTCGATCGGCATGGCGGTAAATTGAGCTGTATTTCGACGGTAGGAGAGGGTTCGGAGTTTTTGGTAGAAATTCCCGTACAGCAAAATTCAACAGATATGAGTTTGTCTTGATATACTGGTTCTGAAAAGGCGATAATTTTCTACATTAAATTGCGTCGCAGCGTAACAATAAAAACAGCAACTGTCAACTTACCTATTGTCAAGTTATGAGTGGTTCTCCCACGGAAGCTAAACAACCCAAACAAGCACCGATCGCAAATTTTGCAGGTGAAAGCGAAAATTCTTGGCGCGACTGGGCAGATCTAGTGCCAGCAATGCTGTGGATCGCAGATGCAGATAGCAATTGTCATTACTTTAATTTGCAGTGGACAGAATTTACAGGGCTGAGTCAAGCAGAAATTTCAGCCAACGGTTGGAGGCAAAACATCCACCCCGAAGATGTAGATTGCTGGGAACAAATATATACAAATGCTTGGAATTCTCGTGCAAAGTTCAAGAGAGAATATCGCTTAAAAAGAGCCGACGGCGAATATCGGTGGATTGAGGAAATAGGAGTTCCCAAATTGACACCATCTGGTAAATTTCAAGGACTTATAGGCACTGCGACGGATATTAGCGATCGCAAAAAAGCCACTTACGAACTCTCAGAATACCAGCAAAAACTAGAAGAAACTCAAAAAATAGCTCATATTGGCAACTGGGAGTTCGACCTCACTACTGGCCAAATTACTTGGTCGGACGAATTAAAAAGAATTTTCGATCTAGAAATAAACCTACCAACACCAAGTTATCCAGAACTTGTGCAGCAAATTCATCCCAACGATAGAGAACGCTTTCAACAAAGTATAGACGAAGCGATCGCCCATCGCCAACCCTACGAAATTGACCACCGCATTTACCGTTCCAACGGAGAAATGAGATATCTGATCGGTTGGGGACAAACTTTAGAAAACCAACAAGGACAAGTCATCAAATTATTCGGAGCTGCGATCGATATTACCGATCGCAAACAAGCAGAATTAGCCCTGCAAATGACTCAAAAACGCCTCCGCGCCGTTGTCAACAATGCACCCGTAGTTTTGTTTTGCATTGACCGGCGGGGCATATTTACACTATCCGAAGGAAAAGGCTTAGAGCCTTTAGGACTCAAGCCCGGAGAAATAGTTGGCTTATCGGTGTACGAATTGTACAAAGATTACCCCCAAATCATCGAAAATATTAACTTTGCTTTGGCTGGCGAAGAAAAAACTTGGTCTGCTGAATTCAATGGTCACATTTACGAAACTCGTGGGACACCAATATTAGATGAAAAATCAGAAGTTGTAGGACTAATTGCTATTTCTGTTGACATCACAGAAAGGGCGCAAGTCGAAGAAGCTCTCAGAGAAAGTGAAGCACGACTGCGCTTAATCCTCGAACATATGCCAGTAATGCTAAGCGCTGTTGATGCCGATCGCAATATCATAGTCTGGAACCGAGAATGCGAACAAGTCTTGGGCTACAGCACCTCAGAAATGGTCGCCAACCAGCAAGCGATACAACGACTCATACCTGATCTCAAATATCGACAAAAAGTGTTTAAAGAAGTTGTCAAACTCGAACATAATTTTCGGAATTTAGAAGTGGAATTGATGGCGGCTGACGGTAGTATTAAAACAATTGCTTGGTCTAATATTTCCGCTGAATTTTCCGTTCCCGGTTGGGAGTTTTGGGGGATTGGGGTTGATGTTACAGAGCGGAAAGCAGCAGAAGTCGCACTTCGAGAATCAGAAGCTAGACTCAGAGAACAAGCAGTGGAATTAGAACTAGCTTTTAATACCCTTGCTAATACTCAAGCACAGCTCGTCCAAAGTGAAAAAATGTCTTCCTTGGGTCAATTGGTGGCTGGTGTTGCCCACGAAATTAATAATCCTGTCAGTTTTATATTTGGTAATATTATCTATGCCAAAGATTATACTAATGATTTGTTGAAAATTCTTGAACTTTACCGGGTAGCTTACCCAGAACCAACAGCCGAAATTGAGGCAGAACTTCAAGAATGTGACTTGGATTTTATCCAAGAAGACTTGCGGAAACTGCTGGATTCAATGGCAGTTGGAGCTGATAGAATTCAGGAAATTGTCAAGTCTTTGCGTACTTTTTCTCGCCTGGATGAAGCAGCCTTTAAGGCTGTCAATATCCATGCAGGAATTGATAGCACTTTGATGATTTTGGCTCACCGTTTCAAGCCAAAAGGAGAATACACTGGTATTTTGATAGTTAAAGAGTACGGTAATTTACCGGAAGTTGAATGTTACTCTGGTCAATTGAATCAGGTGTTTATGAATTTGTTGAGTAATGCGATCGATGCTTTGGAAGAAAAGGCTAACAGTCTTGGATCTGATGATGCTCCATCGCCAGTTTCTACTATTAAAATCAGCACGGAAGTTGTGGAGGGCGATCGGGTGAAAATTGCGATCGCAGATAGTGGGACTGGCATTCCAGAATCAGTGCAGCAGCGGTTGTTCGATCCATTTTTTACTACCAAACCTGTTGGCAAAGGTACTGGATTGGGATTAGCTATTAGTTACGAGATTGTCGTTGAAAAACATCAAGGAAAATTGGAGTGCAATTCCGATTTAGGGGTTGGTACGGAATTTGCGATCGAAATACCAATCCACCAAGCGATTTTAGATTTTAGATTTTAGATTGAAGGCAGTATGAGGACACGGCATTGCCGCGTCCCTACCCCGATTAATGGTAGGGAAACGGCATTGCCGTGTCCTGATTAACTGCCGTGTCCTGATTAACAGCCGTCTCCCTACCCCGATTAATGGTAGGCAAACGGCATTGCCGTGTCCTGATTAACTGCCGTGTCCTGATTAACTGCCGTATCCTGATTATGGGTAATATTAATCGGGTTGCTACTGGCGTGACAAATCCGATTTTTCCCTTCAGCTTTCGCTTGATAAAGTGCACCATCAGCATTGTGAATTAGGCTGTCGGGAGATTGTTGGGGAGAAGGAATCGTCGTAGCAATGCCACAACTGAGAGTAACGTAGGGCTCAACTTCCGATCGCGCGTGCGGCAGTTTCAGTCTTTCCAGGCGATCGCAAATTTTCTTAGCAATCAGATTAGCCCCTGCGGCGGAAGTATTGGGCAACAGTACCACAAATTCTTCGCCACCATAACGAGCCGACAAATCTCCTGCCCGCTTGACAGCAGAGGCGATCGCCTTAGCAACTTGATACAAGCACTCATCGCCCGCCAGATGACCATAAAAATCATTGTAAGGTTTAAAAAAGTCAATATCGAATAAGATCAAAGACAGAGGCAATTCCTCTCTGCCTAACCTACGCCACTCCAACATCAAAACGCGATCGAACTGGCGACGGTTAGCAATCCGCGTCAGTCCGTCTGTAGTTGCCAGTTGCTGCAATTTTTGGTTAGCTATTGCTAGCTTGCGGTAAAGTTGAGATTGTTCGATCGCGATCGCCACTTGATTTGCCAAATGTTTTAAAAATTCTATTTCCCACTGCTGCCATTGCCTCACACCTGTGCAATTATATGCTGTCAAGATTCCCCACAAATAATTGTCATTTTCTGTGCCAGAGTTGCATCCACTTTTGAGCATTTCCTGCGGTTTTCCCAAAGCCAGCAGCGCCATCGAATCTTCGGGATAATCCTCATCTTTTTCATCTTCCCAAATCGAGTTAGAAGATGTTTTATTTGTCGCTTTCTTCTCTCCAGATTGCCAGATTGGAACGCTTAAAACTGCTGCCATTTCACAATCCGCCAGCAACTCTTTGCCACCGTCAGTCAATTCAGCCGCACTGACATCTGATATTGCTTGTACCGACTTAGACTCCGCCAAAAAAAGACATGACATCGCCAAAGCAGCACAAATATTTGGATTGTCAATATAGCCTTCTGGCAATCCATCACTTGCGACTATCTGGCATTTTTGCTCTTCGCTGCCGAGTTTTTGGGCAGAATTTTGACAGCGATAAATTAAAACACGGTCTGTTTTCAGAAATTGGCGCACTTCTGCCACAGTATTTTGGAGAATACTTGTAGCGTCAATTGACGATCGAATATTTTCGATCATTTTGCTCAAAACCCGCTCTCTTTGGGCTTGTTGTCGCAATTGTTCTTCTATCCTCTGGCGTTCGATCGCATAGTGGATCGCCCGCACCAGCAAAGTTCTGTTAAATCTTCCCTTGACCAAACAATCTTGAGCACCCGATCGCAATACTGACAATGCCATATGTTGATCATTCTGATCTGTGAGCACCAAAATTGGCACTGTGGGCGATCGGGCTTTCAAAATCGCGATCGTATCACTTCGCCCCAAATCATCTGGCACTGACAAATCCAATAATATAGCATCAAACTCTGCTACTTGCAGACATTCTATTCCCTCCTCCAGAGACCTAACAATTTGAAGACGAAACACAACATCACTGAATGACCCTAACAGGTCTTCAATCAGCGTCGTATCTGCGAGGTTATCCTCCACCAACAAAACTTTGAGAGAGTGGTTAGATATTAACACAAAAATAGCAATTGGGACCGGTTGACAACTTACAGCAGATTGCAAGCTTATAGGTACTATCAATATCCCGTAGGGACAGGGCACTGCTGTGTCCCTACAAGAACTCGTGCCTACATACCTGAAAAGTGCTGTAGCTTACAGAGCCTCATCGGGGAGCGAAACGATTTCAAACCAATACTGACACAAAGTCTTCATTACTTCAACCAATCCCTCAAAAGTGACTGGTTTGGATATAAAAGAATTAGCACCCAAGCGATAACAAAGCAAAATATCTCCCCTACTCTGTGATGTTGTAAGTATTACGACTGGTATGTGTTGGAAGTCGGGGTCAGATCTAATCAAAGTTAGTGCTTCTCGCCCGTCAAGCCTCGGCATATTCAGATCCAAAAGTATCAAGTCTGGGAAGTGCCAATTGCTCGTCCCAGCAAATCTTCCACGACAGTATAGATAGTCTAGCACTTGTTCCCCATTTTCCACAAATTCGATCCTAATTGCTAATTGAATCTCTCCGAGTGATTCCTGCACGAAAAAGCGCGTATCTTCGTCGTCGTTTGCCATTAAAATAGTGAATTTTTGATTTTGAGGCTTCACAGCTTTGGCTCACTACCAACAAATATTGTAAGGTGATGGGACTTGAAAAACATCCGAGTATCCGCAAATAAAGCTGCTTATTCTAAAATTAATTGAGTTAAATTCACTATTCTGTCAAGTCGGTAATCGTCCAGCAAATCCTTTAAAGCATTAGCTAAAGTTGGATGACTGTCCGAAATGCGATCGACAATTTCAATCACCAACTCTTCATTAACATCATTAGCCGCATAATCAAGTTCCTCCAACCAATTTTTGGGCATCTCTGCTAGCAGCGGCAAGAAAAATGAATCCGGTTTTTCGCTCGTAAAATACCGCCTTCCGCCCGCTGCAAAAGGTACAGACAACTCTTGATAAATATAGCGCGCTCCCAAATATTGAGCTATCTTTTCAAAAATGACTTGTTCTAGAAAAGGTTTACGCACAAAATCGTCACAGCCTGCTGTGATAATTTCACCTTTTCTTTCCTCAAAAACGCTCGCAGTCAGAGCAATAACTACAGTACGCGATCGACTATTTTTCTCCTTAGCTCTAATTTCGATCACCGCTTCAAAACCATCCATTACTGGCATTCGCGTATCCAACCAGATTAAATCAGGCTGCCAACTTTCCCAGATTTCAATTGCTTGTCGGCCGTTTTCGGCTTCTCGAACTTCAAAGCCAATTGGTTGCAGCATTTTAACTAGCAGTAGCCGATTTTCCATATTATCATCAACTGCTAAAATTCGATAAACTGGCTGTTCAGCTTCTAGCCCCAGCACCCGCTGCAATCTCGTAATGCTTACTTCAGACGAAATAGCCGGAGATATTTTAATATAAAATTTAAAAGTAGTTCCCTCACCTAAAACACTATTGACACCAATATTTCCATCCATTATTTGTACATATTTTTTGGTGATTGTCAAACCCAGTCCCGTGCCGTCAGCAGCTTTTCTGCCAGCTTCTGTTTGCACAAAAGCATTAAATAAAGTATCAACTTCTGCTAGTGCTATGCCAACTCCAGTATCTTGAACCTCAAAGGAGATGAAACATTGCTCAGTCGAATTTGAGTTAGAATCAATTTCTGATTCGGCTGGCTGCGAAGTATTTTTTAGACTTACGTGCAGCAAGATTTCGCCGCCATTTCCAGTGAATTTAATCGAATTTCCCAGCAGATTAATTAAGCAGACACGCAATTTTTTTTCATCGGTTTTAATATATTGTGGCACCTGGGATT
>JAYTZD010000168.1:0-1883 GCA_043742065.1 Oscillatoriales bacterium | reverse complement strand
GCACTCACGAGGAAGATAATTGGTCTACTTCTTTGCAGTCGGTACTCGATCAGCCAGCAGTATCTTTTCCTCAGAAGTTGATATTAGGAGGAATGGTTTTTTTCGTAGCTTTTGGAGCCTGGGCAATTTTCGGAAAAATCGATGAAGTTGGTCATGCTCAGGGCAAATTAGTACCTAAAGGTGATGTTTACAAAATTCACCCGACTGAGCCGGGAAAAATCATTAACCTCGCGATTAAAGAAGGTCAAAAGGTCAAAGCTGGACAGTTATTGGCAGAATTAGACCCGGAAACGGCTTCCGGAGAGGTGGAACGTCTCGATAAAATACTCAATGGTTATCAGATTCAATTGGTACAGCAAATTAGTTCGATCGAACGAACGCGACTAGAAGCTCAAGCCGGCAAGGCGATCGCAGAAGCAGATAAACGAGGGGCCCAAGCTGCGATCGATCGCGCTCGTGCTTCAGTGGCTACCACACAGTCTCAAATCGAGCAATTGCAAGCGGATGTAGTGTCTCAGCAAGCACGCCAGCAAAAGCTCAAACCCCTGGAAAAGCAGGCGCAAGATTTGGTTTCGCAACTGCAAACAGATATTAACTCGCAGCAAGGGCGGCGCGATCGGGTGAAACCGCTGCAACGTAAGACTCAAGATTTGCTGGCGCAATTGCAAGTAAAAGTAGCTGCTCACAAAGAGCGGATCGCGCGTCTCAGACCTTTGGTAGATGAAGGAGCACTTTCAAAAGACGTATTGTTTCAAGCTGAGGAAGCTCTGCGGGAAAGTGAAAACGCCGTGATTAGAAGCCAATTGGGAGAGCAAAGTCAGGCTCACGATCGCGCTTTTGAAGTCGAGCAAACCGTGCGCGACAAGCAAGGCGCTCAGATCAGGAGTCAACTGTCTGATGCAACTGTAGTTAAGGAAAAGCTGTTTGAGGTTGAACAGGGTTTGCGCGATCGAACTAGCGCCATTTCTAAAACCCAAGGTGAATTAACTCAAGGATTGGCAGAAGTCGATCGACTACAAGCCGAAGCCGCCAGCAAACAAGCCACAGCCCGTCAAACGCAGTTAGAAAAAGAGCAAAAAGTTCAGCAGTTGGAAATGGAATTAACTCAAGTCAAATCCAAAATTGCCGAAACCCAAACCCTGCTCACTCAATCTAAAAATAAGCTCAAACAAAGATTTCTCTACGCACCAGTCAACGGAGTTATTTCCGCACTCAATGTCCACAACATCGGCGAAGTTGTTCAAACCGGTCAAACCATTGCAGAAATGACTCCGAATAACGCTCCTTTAGTGCTGGAAGTCAGTTTACCGAACCGAGAAGCGGGATTTGTCAAAACCGGAATGCCGGTGCAAGTAAAATTCGATGCTTTTCCTTATCAAAATTACGGCGTTATTCCCGGAAAAGTGGTATCGATTTCGCCAGATGCCAAAACCGATGAGCGATTGGGTGTTGTCTACCGGGTTCAAGTAAGTATCGATCGCGATTCAGTGAAAGCCAACAATCAAACCTGGAAACTGAAAGCTGGGCAAACAGCTAGTGCGGAAATTGTGATCCGTCAGCGCAGCATAGCCGACATTTTGCTCGATCCTCTGAAGCAGCTACAAAAGGGCGGCATGAGTTTGTAGATATTAGTCATTAGTCAGTAGTCAGTAGTCAGTAGTCATTAGTCAGTAGTCAGTAGTCATTAGGGGAGCATCCTATTTTTGCAAAGGTCTCCGTAGGGGCGAAGCATTACGGCAGTAAGTCTCTGCTTATAACTAATAAACTATCTACCGTAATGCTTCGCCCCTCCAACATTGGGATGCACCCGTCAGTAGTCAACAGTCAACAGTCATCAGTCAACAGTCAACTAATTTACACAAAACAGGATAAAACTATGACTT
>JAYTZD010000167.1:0-16569 GCA_043742065.1 Oscillatoriales bacterium | reverse complement strand
CAAGCTCTAGAATTAGGCAATCCCAAACGAGTGTACTACTTTCGCCAAGAAGTCAAGAATGCCAGCTTAGAAAAACTGCAAAAAACCTTACCTTTACTACTAGAATTAGAAGCCTCTCTAAAGCGGGGGCGAGAAGAAAAATCAACTCTACAAACCAAAGTTATAGAACTTTCTAACTTGTTTCGCTAACGGGCAAAAAGTTAAGTGTTAATTGTTATCTGAGTGAAGCCCTTCACTTTCTTCTGCAAGAAAACTCCCAATCTCAAACCCTTACAACACCCTAATAATAAGTAAGTATTATTACATAAGTGTTAAATTGACACAATTTCTCTCTTTTGTGAAGATTGTGTAAAATTAGCTTGTGTGCCAGAGTACCAAATTCATTTCCAGAAGTCCTTTTAACGCTTTTGACAACAACTCGTCCTAAACGCCGGAACTCAGATTTTTTTATAAAGATTGTGTAAAGTTAACTTATTTATAAGAGAGAAATATCTAGTTTAGCCTTAGTTTTGGATACAAAGTGAATTCCAAAAAGCTCCGTATAAACCCTGTATCCATATCCAAATATTTATGGTAATTTTAGTGCATCAGTTCAAGTGTTAGCTATCAATTCATTAATCAGGGAAATCAATGCATCGTCATGAACTACGGCAAAAAATACCGCAGCGAAAAGAATTACTGCGACAAATCTCACTCTACTTAACTAAAAAAGTTCTCACGTAACGAGTTTTAGATCAACTGCCATCAAACAATAAAAGCCTTTCCAACCTTTGATTTGAAGTCGGGGTTTGTGCAGGTGATTCAAAAAGAACTTGCTCTTCAAGAAAGACTTAAAAACCGGAAAAGCCAATAATAGCCAAGTCAGGATTGAGGTTGTTGTCTGTCTGTCAACTCATTAATCAGGGAAATCAAAGGCATCGTTATGAACTGCGGCGAAAAACATTACTGTAATAGATTTGACTGTCTTCACCCGCCCAAGCTAGCTTGTAATCAGTTTTGCAACAGTTGTAGTAAAACAATTGGGCCTCATCGCAGCAGTACACTGAAGTCAGAGTTTGTGCAGGTAACGAAGAAGGAACTTGCTCTTCAAAAACGCTTACCACCTCGTTCAAAGCTAAATTTAACCTACGGTTATCTGCCCAGCAGAGGGCAGAGTACGCCAGACGATTATTGGTCAAAACCTTCTCATACTTGGCCGACTCCTGCACCGAAGAAGAATGATTGTGAGGCTGTGTTGGGATATTACAAATATACTTTGGTTGAATATCCCGGAGAGTCGAGTGGGAATTGGGGGAAGTTATTTTGGCTGATGATAATTGGTGCGGCGGTGTGGTTCTGGTTTTTCCGCTGATTGTCCGGTAATTCAGGGGGCGAACGATGAGGTATTTTCTCCGGTTTTTATTGGTTTTAGTAATGGCTGCGCTCCTGGTAGTAACCTATGCCAGTATAGAAGCAGTTGGCAATGAAAATTAAAAAATTGAAAAGGTAACAAACATGGCATCTAGAAAATCTAAGCGCAGCAAAAAATTTCAACAAGATGGCCTTCAAATAAAAGAAAATAGCCTTCTACTTGAAATCACATGGCCAGAAAATGTGGCACTATCCATACCCGAAAACAAGCCAGGTGCTACTGCTCCATTGAGCTTTTCTGTTCGCTTTACCAATAATACACAAGCCCCTGTTCCTTTCCTACATTATGGTGCTTTAATCCCAGAGATATTCGGGCCCTCTGGTCAAGCACTGCACCGAAGAGAACCGATAAATAGGCAAGTTAGGCAAGTTGCGAGCGGGGAATATCATGGCTCATTAGTTGGAGTCGGAAAGCACACATACACCTCTCTGGAGGGAAGACTGTCTTGGCAACATAATTCACTGCAACTGATATTACATAACCCAATTTACGATGGAATTCCTATTGACCTCGATCGATCTTGGTCTTTTGATACTTGGGGACCCGGAGCCTATCAGATTCGATTCATTTATGAAACTCCTACTGGGACAATAGTATACACCAATCCCTTTACTGTTAATATTGAAGAACTACTAAAGGGAAAAGAACTACCTCTAGAGAGAATAGAAGTAACTGGAACCGGTCAGTTGGTAACTCCCTTAGCTAATTTTCGCCTACTTCAACCTGTTGGATTGAATAATAGTGCAGTGGAAGTAGATGGAATTCGTTTTGAAACTTTCATACCAGAGCCATTGTTAACCCTACCAAATAAGAGTGATAGTTCATACCAATTTGTACAGATTGGTATCCGGATTACAAATAACACAGCAACCCCATTTTACTTCAGCTTTTACGGCAGTTTTTACCCTTACTTGGTAACGCCAGATGGTGAGGTGAAGTGGGGAGGCTATGCTAACGACTGGATCAGAGGGCCTGAAGAATCTGACTTTCTGTTAGTCACACCTGGAAAAAGTCTGACATTTTTTCCAGATATTAGCCTCTTTTGGACTAATCATAGCCAATTTTCGCTTAATGTCTTTAGCGGATATGGTGGCGGATGCTCTTTTGATCAACTCAAGCCAGGTATATATCACTTCCGCTTCCAGTATTGCAATACGAGTGATACGATATCGAAGAAAAATCTTGCTGGGGAGTCGATTGAAACTCGGCCAATAGAAAAAGTTTGGACTGGGTGGGTGGATACTCCCTTTGTTGAATTCCACCTAATCGAGCTTTGAATGGAGAATCACAGCAGATAATTGTAAAAATTGAGAATCCAACTAACATGACATCTGAAGAACCCAACAACAATAATCTTACAGCCGATCGCATTCATATAAAAATCATAGGGCTGCCACAACCCACGGTGTTAGCTATTCCCGAAAATAAACCTAACGCTAATGCTCCGGTACATTTGGGAGTTCGCCTTACCAACAACTCGCCCGCTATTTATAACTTCAACTTCTATGGAATTTGGTTTCCCGAAATCATCGCCCCAGATGGTGAAGTTCTACAACCACATTTAATTTTTGACGATCGAGCATCAATAAAACAGCCGTCCATCACTGGATGGAGACTCAGATCAGCTCAATTTATATCCAATTTTATCCGCCAGCCTTGTCGCTTAGCTCGATTTATATCTTATACGATCGGCGAGCATTTCCGTCTCTATAAAATTGAAAAATGGAGTCAGTTTTATTTAGTTGATCCAGAAGCCAATGCGGGTGCTTCTCTCAACTCTCAGCTATTTTGGTGCGATAAATTGCTGCGAATCCAGTTGCCAATTATTGACTTTTATTGGAACATTGATCATCCTAATCTGTATTGGTATTTCGATCTGAAGGGAGATGGAATTTATCAGTTAAAGTTTATTTATTTGAATAACAGTCAGACTATATTAGGCTCTGATGTAGATCCGATCGAATCCCAACTCATACAAGAATGCAGGTTGAGTCAATTAGCGAGTCATTTTGTGAACTTTCATCTAGTTGAACCTGTGAATCCCGATCGCACTGCTGTAGAAATTGATGGCATCCAATTTGAAACAATTGTGCCCGATCCGGTATTTATTATTCCTGCCCAAAGCTCCTACAAAATATTTGAATTTCTCGATCGAACTTTTTGCTATGCAGAAATCTACGTAAAAATTGGCATTAAGATTACTAATAACACTGAAAATACCCTTCATTTTAGCGTTTATGAGACTTGTATTCCCGAACTAATATCCACCGACGGTCAAATACAAGAAATGGGACATGAGAGCGATCGGTTTGTATTTCCTACTGTCTCAGATTTTCATTTGGTTGAACCTGGAAAATGCTTGATTTTATTTCCTGAATGCAGACTTTTATGTTTGAGAGGTAATTTATTCAGACTTGTATTTAGCTCGGGTGCCGGAGGTTATTGGTTATCTCGCAATCTGCCTCACGATATTTATCAATTTCGGTTTAGATATCAAAAAAGCTGTCAATCCCGATTTGATATTGATTTTACAGGAAGTCTTGAACAAATTTTATCAAATACAGCCTGGTCAGGGCGAGTAGATACTCCTTTTATAGAATTAAATTTTGTTCTCGACTCAAGTTGAAGTATAACTTTCATGTAATTCGGTAACAAGCAATCGCAAAAAATGATTTCAAGCTAAACAATTTTTGTAGTAACCCTATATACCAAGGAGCTGAAGAGTATGCAATTAGCGCAATATTTTATGATTTTTAGTGCGACTACCTTGGCAGTTTCGCTGACGAGCTACCCAGGAATTGCGTTTACTATTAAGGGACAAGATATTGGCAGACTACCACAGAATTATCAAGCTCTATCTCTGTTTCCCAATGGTAGTGCAGGTCTAACAACGCTTAATGCCTTTGATTATTTAAGCCCTTCTTCATGGTTGGTTCCCCCAGGAAGAGTTAGTGAAATCGCACGAGGTGGCACTTCGGGATTAAGTAGGGATCTAAAGCCTTTTAGAAACACAGGTTGGACTTTTCAGACTGGTGGCAATTTATCTGGCAGTTTTAACATCAAAAACTATTACGCTTGCGGTGTTGGAATTAGCTATAGTTGTGGTGCGGGTGTAGGCGTTCCAATTTATATTCCAGAACGTGCCGTTGGCGCTACCATAAAAATTGATTACGAGCCTAAAAAATCTGACCCTATACCCCAACCTCAAATAAATAACTTGTATTGGATTCAACGAGTCATTACCAACTACGAGTCCTTTGGTGGGTCTGTAGGTCGCCGTCGAAGCTTTATTGACAATCAAGGAACTTTAAGTGACCCATTTTATAATCACTCTCCTTTGACTTCCAGCGATTCTTATTTTATAGATAATCCTCACAGAACTTTTGAGTTTAATAAAAGTTATTACTGGTTTGCGGAACTGTACCTAGCTGAGAAAATAGCAAACACGAAAACAGTCAAGATTTACAACGGTGTGCGATGGGGCTGGCGATACGATTATTTGCCTTTAGGTAAACCAATTCCAGTTCCAATTCCAAAGCCAGTTCCAATTCCAAAGCCAGTTCCAATTCCAATTCCAAAGCCACTTCCAGTTGTACTGTGTCCATCAGGTTTCTCTCCCAAAAGCGGTAGCGTGGTTATCGCTAACAGTAGCAGCGGTGGCGGCGGGATAGGTTGCGTGGCAGTATCGCCAACACCTCGACCATCCCCATCACCAACACCCAGACCAACACCCTCACCATCGCCAGCACCCAGACCAACACCATCGCCAGCACCCAGACCAACACCATCTCCAACACCTCGACCAACCCAGTCACCAACACCATCGCCAATAGTAATAGTATCAGTGTCGCCAGCACCGTCACCCTCACCTTGGACTCCATCACCTTTACCTACCCCCTCACCTTGGACTCCGTCACCTTGGCCTACGCCTGCACCGTGGGCAACGGCAACACCAGCCCCCTCACCTTGGACTCCCTCACCCTGGCCTACACCTACACCTTGGGTAACATCTCCACTGGGGTCAACATCATCAACTGTCGTTGTCTCAACATCAACAACTACTACTACATCACCCTCACCCAGCCCGCGTCCAGCACCAGCACCTAGCCCGCGTCCAGCACCAGCACCGAGTCCGGGCGGGCGTCCGATTCAGGCGGCTCCCCTTTCTGCGATATCAAAAGGTAATGCGGCGAACTTGCGTTCAAGCTCACTTTTTGAGAGCAGTAGCAAAGCTAACACTGACTACTTAACAGCATTCAGCAGCGACTTACTTCAAGACTCAGAACTATCATCAACTTCCAGCAATTTGAACAATGCGAAGGTAGCTGGCGTCAGTCGTGATTTACTTGAAGACTCAGAACTATCATCAACACACAGCAACGAAAACCAAGTAAATTTAGCCGACATCAGCAGCGACTTACTTGAAGACTCAGAATTATCATTAACAGACAACAATTCTAACCAAGTAAATTTAGCGGGCATCAGCAGCGACTTACTTGAAGACCCAGAATTATCTTCAACAGAAAACGATGAAAATAACGCAGATATAGGAAGCATTAGTGCCGATTTACTTCAAGACCCAGAACTATCTTCAGAGGATAACAATGAAAACCAAGTAGATTTAGCAGGCATAAGTGCCGACTTACTGGAAGACCCAGAACTCTCGTATCTTGACGATACTCTCATCGCAAAAACTCCAAAAGTCTCAGCTAAAAATACCGACGATGATGCACTCTCGGCAGAAGCCGTTCCCGAACCAACCACCGGATTAGGAACTTTATTAGCTCTAGCCGTATTGCCTGTAATTAAAAGACTCACAAACCGGAAAAACAAATAGTAATGAAAACCCTCTACACCCTGCTATACGCCCTCAGCATCATCCTGATCAATCCTTGGGGAAGCAGCCGAGGCCTCATCTGGACTTCCCCCAAGGTATTAATTATATGGCTAATAGTAGGAGTCAATCTCGCTCTATTATGGGAAAAAAGAAAAGCCCTAACCATTCCCCGACAATGGAAAATCTCGCTAATACTTTGGACAATATTTCTCTCAATCGGAGCTATCTCGACTCTACAAAGTCCTTTTCCCTTAACCTCTTTCTTCGGTCAAGACCAAATGGGAGACGGTTGGCTCTACTGGCTGTTAATTGCTGCCTTCACCCTCAGCAACAGCCTGCTGTTAATTGTACAGCCACAACTGATTAATTCCCAATTCCAAGGACTGTTAATTGGTGGCATCATTCTTTCCCTCAGTATCTTCCCCCAAATCATCGATTGGCGGATCGACTATACTGCCACAATGGGGCAAATTATCAGAGTTGATGTCCTAGCCAGCAGCATTTTTCAAGGACAGCAACCCATCGGGTTGTACTCCCACAGGGGCCACGCAGCCATAGTTTTAGCATTAATAGTAATTACTTCTCTTGTCGGTTGGTTTAGGAGATTTACCACAAATAAATTCACTGCAATTACTTTAATTTTAACTGTTCCTGCACTGCTGCTAACTTCTACCCGAAGTGCTATTTTAGCTTTGATGATTGCGAGCGCCTATTTGCTGAGAGGCAAATATTACAAAATCCTTCCAGGCATTGCTCTGATCGCCATAATCGCTATTGGCATCATGACTGTCACCAGGCCGCTAGATTGGAGTAAACCGACCATCGCACAAATCATGTCTAGCCGATCGCCGATGTGGACACTCTCAGTCCGTGGCATCAAAAAACGCCCGTTATTTGGATGGGGATTTGACGGTTTCGGCATTGCCTATCCCTACATCAGAAATCCTCAAGTAACTCCGATCGTTGTAAATTTAGATGAGTTCACTTATGACTATATTAACATAAAAGGTGAAATCAGCACTAGAGAAATTCCTACTTACAAAGCTCACAATTGGATGCTGGATACAACGCTATCTGTGGGCATTTTCGGGCTGGTTGCTGGCATTGCACTTTGGGTATATTATGTATGTTTAGCGCTGAATTATTCTAGGGGCGGTATTGAATCTGTTGCTATTGCTTATCTAGTTTTTACTTTCACTTGGTTCGACGGCGCTCAATATGCACATATTGTCTGGTGGATGATGAGTTTCGCTGGAGTTGAATCTGCTTATTTGACTCGTTTTTCTCGTTGGCGATCGCAGTCTGAGCAATTAGCAATTACCAGTCTTACATTTCCTGCATCAACCGCAAACAATATTGATGCTGGTAGTGTTGACAAGGTTCTCATTTTCTGCTAAGTTCGCCCTACCGCTCACATTCTAAAAATTGCTTCTAGTTCAATGGTGAACTTTAAATAAGTTTAACTAAGTCTTGTATAGCAGATAATCTGTTGACATACTCCCCGACCTGAAAGTACGGGGATTCTAATTCATGGTTCACAGAAGTCCACTTGCTAGATCGGGTTGCCCTTCAATAGTAGAGGCGGTCTTCTCCCCATGCTTTCCCTCGGATGAGGCGGATTCTTCTTGCCCAGAAGTACCGTTTTTCTGCCACTGGGTACCCAGTCGATTCATTCCTTTTTGCAAAATATTGAGAGCCGCATTAGTATCACGACACAGTTCAATTTGGCAATTAGGGCATGAGTGTGTTCTGGTACTGAGGGCTTTCTTTGCTCTATGACCGCAACTAGAGCAATCTTGGGAAGTATAGTTAGGCGATACAGCTACCACTGCCTTATCCCAAATCTTGCCGTAGTAGTCTAGCCATTGAGTGAATTGATACCAACTAGCATCGGAGATTGACTTAGCCAAGCAATGATTTTTCACCATATTAGCAATCTTCAAATCTTCATAGACAACCACATCGTTAGAGTGGACTACGCACCGAGCTTGCTTAATCGCCCAGTCTTTACGCTGCCTCTGAATTTTTAGATGAATTTTACCCAGTCTTTTCCTTTGTTTGTGATAGTTCTTTGATTGGGGTTTAGCTCCCTTCACAAATTTCTTACTCAGACGGCGTTGGGCTTTCGCCCGTCGCTGTTCTGACTTTCGCAGGAATTGTGGATATATCACGGCGTTATCGTTTTGGTCTTTGGTGAAAAACTTTAACCCCAAATCTAACCCGACAACATTGCCTGTATACTCCCCCTTTTCTTTACGGTCAGCATCAAAGCAAAACTGAGCGTAATAACCGTCCGCTCTTCTAACTACTCGCACCCGATTAATCTTTAATCTCTGCAAATCTTCCTGAGTTTCATTATTGCAAAATATAGAGAAAGTTCCAGCTTCAAAGCCATCAGTGAAAGTGATTGATTTACAATCATCTGACAACTTCCAGCCTGAAACTTTATACTCTACAGAGTGGCAATGTTTTTTGAACTTTGGATAGCCTTTCTTTCCCGCACCTTTTTTACACCGGGAGTAGAAGCTAGAGATAGCAGCCCAAGCCCGTTCAGCACTAGCTTGTCTAGCGGCGGAGTTCAGCTTTCTGGCGAAAGGAAACTCCTTGGCTAAGTCTTTGCATAGGGCATACAAAACAGCCTTACTCACCCCTTGATTATCCATCCAAAAACGCACGGCTTTGTTCCTAATAAACTGGGCTGTGCGGATAGCTTCATCAAAGGCTGAGTATTGCTCTTTTGTCCCGTTCTTTAGCTTGGCTTCTCTGACTATCATGTTCTGATTATCACATATTTATCTGGGATTGTAGTAGATAAATATAGTAGAATAAGATAAATTTGTCCTAGAAGGACGGGGCTTTAGACCCAATTTTGTGGTAAAAAAGATGTGCATAGCTTTTATTATGCAGCTATAAGCCCCCCAAAAGAGCGCTAGCCATGACACAACAGAACTCGCGGGAACTTCTCAAGCAGGGCGATCCACAAGCGATCGCATCTAGCATCAACCGTACACTAAAACCCAAAGGCATCAACGCCGAAGTGACGAGGGACAACGGCTGCCTCCACATATTTCTGGAGTCAGCCAAAGTACCGGATCAAATGGTATTGGTCGATTTCATCCGCACCGGGATGACTAAACTGGGACTAGAATCAATTCACACTGTCAAAGTTTATGGGATAGAAACTGGTCAAGACTCCCCAGCCTGGCAAGACGAAATAGAGCTAATACCGACCTCGCCAATGCTCTATGAAGATGAGACTTCAATGCCTAACGACTCTGTAGGTTTAGATGATGTTGAGTCCGAAGCTGGAGACTATTATCAAGACGAAGACTTCGATGGAGACAACGAAAACGACGACGACGAGGAAGACGACGAGGAAGAGGAAACTCCACCTCCCAAAAAGCAATTCCCCAAATGGGTAATACCTGTAGGGATATTAGTCCCTGTGCTCGCCCTGGCAGGGCTGTTTTTTACAAAAAGTCCACCATTTTCCAGCGATTCGGTCTCTGAACCCAGTCCTCCGGTCGTTATAAAGCCCTCCTCCAAACCCACATCAGGCGCATCTAACAAAGGGAAACCATCTCCATCGACCCCCTCTGCTGCCACTCCCAGTGCCACTGCCAGTGCAGCTCCAAATGCTGCTACGAAACCAGCAAGCCCAGTTCCGGCGGCCACATCTCCTGCGCCCAAGCCCGCCTCGCCGGCAGCCTCTGCTGCCACGCCTAAGTTAGACAATTGGAGGGTAGCAGTTAATCAGGCTCAGAAAGCAGCTATTCTGGCGCAAACAGCTCAGTCCCAAACTGAGTGGAATGCAGTAGCGGCGGACTGGCAGAAAGCTGTTCAACTTATGAATTCGGTACCAACAACTAGCCCGAATCATCAAAAGGCTCAGCAAAAAGCGGCAGAATATAAATTAAATCTGGAGGTTGCGAACCGCAGGGCGGCGGCAGCGCCTTAAGGGTTTTGAGTATTGAGGTAAGCAGTCAGATCACAAATTAAGATCAAATCCGGTGGCATCGGAATTAATATTACCCACCGGAATTGATATAAAAAATAACAGATCACAAATTACAAATAACCAAAATATAACTTTTGAGGAAATTAAACGTTTGTCGGAAATGGTATGGAAAAATCTACAGGGATTACGGGAGTTATTGTCCCGTTTTGCTTGCCAGAAGCAGAGTCTGGCTGGTAAACGTGGATTCGATCGCGCCCCAGTCTTTTTGCTTGGTATAGCGCTTGATCAGAGGCGGCAATCAAAATTCCGGCTCCAGATTCAGATGCAGGAACTATACTCGCTACTCCCAAACTGACGGTGACGTACTGACTTACCTGAGAACCTGCGTGAGGAAGCTGTAAAGCTGCGATTTTAAGTTGTATCTGTTCGGCTACTTGCACAGCGCCTTGAATCTTCGTATTCGGCAAAATAACGGCAAATTCTTCACCTCCGTAACGGGCGACTAAATCGGCGGGGCGATTGATAGCATTGCCTATAGCCCCAGCCACTTGCCGCAAACATTCGTCTCCCCCTGGATGCCCATAGGTATCGTTATAACTTTTAAAAGAATCAATATCGCACAGAATCAGGGACAGAGGCGTTTGTTCCCGCGACTGTCTGCGCCACTCAGTTTCCAGATATTGGTCGAAACGGCGACGGTTGGCTAACTGGGTGAGCTCGTCCAAAGTGGCTAAGCGCTCTAATTTAAGATTCGCAGCTTGCAACTGCTGATAAAGTTCTGCTTGCTTGATGGCGATCGCCAACTGGGTAGCCAAAGAAGACAGTAACTCGACTTCTAACTGGATCCACTGTCTGGGACTGCACTGGTGGGCCATCAGCAGCCCCCACAACTCCTCCCCTTGCACCAAGGGTACGACTAAATAAGCTCTGACATCAAATTGTGCCAGTAAATCAATTTGATATTGTGGTAAATTGGCGGCGCAGATATCTGCGATCGGTCGGATCGCCCGATGTTGATACGCTTCTATATAAAACTCATCAAAACAGAAATTTTGCAACGTTTCTCCCAGCATCGGCCGGCAGTTAGGAGTTACAGATTCCACCGTTACAGCCCCCGTCGCCGGGGCGGCGCAGAGACTGCCCGTACAAGGTTGAAAGCGGACGATCATCACCCGATCGGCTTGCAGAAACTGGCGCACTTCGTTGACAGTCGTATTGAGCACTTCGCCTAAATCCAGAGACTGACGGATGTGCTGAGTAATCGTTGCCATCAACAGTTCTCGTTCGTTCTGCTGCCGCAGTGCTTCTTCTGCCCGCTTGTACTCCGTGATATCTTGAGCAGTACCAAAAATTTGTTTAGGCAGGCCCTCGGTTGTGCGGGTGAAAACTTGGTCACGGCAGCGAAACCAGCGCCATTCGCCCGATCGATGTTTTAGCCGATACTCCAACTCCAAAATACTGCCATCTTGGGCCGAGGGAAATTTGTGTACGTGCTGGGCCAGTAGGGGCGAATCTTCGGGATGGGCTAACCTGGAAAACAAAGCCGTTTCCATTTGCAGAATTTCCTGTGGCGTGTAGCCCAGTAACTTAGAAGCTTGACCGTTGATGTAGACGTTGCGCTGTTCAGTTAAGTCGTAAATATATAGCAAATAAGGCGCTGCATCGGCAATTTGCTGGATGAAGTGCCGGCTCGATCGCAATTCTTCCTCCACCCGCTGACGCACTTTTACTTCTTCCAAAGCCTGATCCCGCATTGTCCGGTAAGCTTGAATGCGGTGGGTGAGGTCGGTGACATCCTGAATCACCAGCAGCGCGTAGAAGGATTGGGAATTGAACCCCGGCCAGATTGATGACAAAACTGAGAGTGGAGATTCCCAAGACAAAAAAGCAGTTGTGGCTTCTTCGACTCCGACAGTACCTTCTGCTTCCAGCTCAAGATTCGATCGAACCAAGTTTTCAATCTCGATTTCTGCCATGCCTTCCTGTTGGGCAGGCACTGCGGTTACAGTAGTTTGCTGAATGCGCTGCTGGCCGTCTTGCCAAGTTGCCGGAATCAGGTACTTGTGAATTTGAGAAGAAAAAATTGTTGGCGGGCCTCCTGCAAAGATTTGCTGGAAGCGAGTTGCATACTTTACCTGGAGAAGGTGAGGAAAATGGGTTGTGATATTTGTACCCAACATTTGACTGCGGGGAATTTTCGTCCAGTCTTCCAGACAGGTATTCCAAAACAGAACCACAAAATCATCTCGCAGCAGGCAGACACCGACTGGTACGCTGTCGAGCACTCCAAACTTTTGCTCAATAGTTTTGCTCTCGTGGCTCATAAACCCCCGGCAAGTTGATTGATTGCAGCCAACAAGGTATCAAAAGAACTGACATTGAAAATGAGGATGATATCTCCTTCAATGTGAAGCTTCTCAATAATGAAACGAGTCTGTGCCAATAATACAACTGTATCGGCAGTCAAACCGCCAGATATTAGCAAAGTGGCGATCGTCCCTTCAGTGTAATTGGGGATCGAGTAGTTCAACCGCTGCTGAAGTACATTGCTGATCGCACCCATAACCCCGTTGATGACAATATTACCTACTTCACTTAGCGTACCAATTTTGACGGTATCTAGGTCATGAGTTCCGGCTTCTTCCCCAGTGAGCATTGTCACGAGGGTTGCTGCGCTGTTCGTAGGAAAGACTAGCTGAGCAATACCTCCAAAGGAGCCTGTGAATTTGAGCTGAACGGCGGCGATTTGCTCGCCGTTGAGGTGCTGCTCTAACTGTTGTTGCACATCGTTAGGAGTCAGGATTTGGAGGTAGGGGATTTGCAAGCGAATCGGGGAGTCGATCATGTCGTTCAAGATCCCTGCTGCTTGACCGATCCCGATGTTGACGAGTTCCTGCAAAGCATCGAGCTGTCGATCGGTCAATTTCATGGGGTGCTCTCCTCACTGACACTGAGAGCTTTTTTGATCCACCCAACCAGTTCGTCGGAGTTGGGCATTTTGTGGATGACTGCGAGGGCTCCGAGTTCCATGCACTCTTCGCGGGTGGTGGATTGGATATCTGCGGTAATGACGATCACAGGAACTGTAATCCCTCTCTCGCGCAGAGCTTGCAAGACTTCCCTACCTTCCATGTCGGGCATCAGGAGATCCAAAAGCATACAGTCTGGGGTCTGAGTCTCTAGGAGTTCTAGGGCTTCGGGGCCACTTGATGCTTCCCAAGTCTCGTATCCTTCTGCTCGCAAAATTTTGCAGATCACCCTGCGAGTCAACCACGAATCTTCGACAACGAGAATTGATGTCACTAGGTTCTTCTCCTTCAATTGTTTAGAAATGACCAGCTTTGCAGGTACTGCTGTTATTTTGACAGTATTTTATGCTGGGTATTGCGATCGCTACGCGATCGCGTCGCCCAAAAAGTCTACATTAGTGGACAATACAGGCTAACAGGAATCAATATATCTATTCTATTAGAGATTTTCACGCTACAAAATTTTAGATTTTAGATTTTAGATTTTAGATTTGGGGTTGGAGAATAGAAGATTAGTATTTTTGCCTAAGATAAAAAAACCTGGTTTCTTGATGAAGCCAGGTTTTCAGAATCTATATTGCCGATCGCACCTAGACTCAACTAGAGCTAACAAATCGCTTGCGGAGGGATTCTGCTCGTCGTTTAGCGGTATCATTTTCTGGCTCGTATTTGAGAACTTCTTCGTACATTTCCAAAGCTTTAGCTACTAATTTCTTGCGCTCATAAGAGTGACCTAAATTGTTGATTGATGTGACGTATTCAGGCTGCAAGTTGATGGCTTCTTTGTAATAACGGATAGCTATGTCGTACTGTTCTTGACTAAAGTGTGCAAAACCCAGAGCATTATAAATAATGGCTGAATTTTCTGCGCCTTCTAAATCTTGCGATTTCAGGGCTTTCTGAAATAGTAAGATTGCCTGGGAATAAAGACCCTTGTCTAGATAGATGCTACCCAATTCGTAGTATTCCTGTGCAGTTCCCTTCACTGTGGTTAGCTTATTTTCTAAGCGTTCTAGGGACATTTCCCGATTCCGAGTTGTGAAAATCTGACGTACAATAAACCAGGAAGCACTGCCTAGTATGAGTAGCAAGACTGACACGTAAATAATGAGTAAATTGCTATCCATGCTTTTTAAATTGGGTTGGTATTTGGAAGCTTTTGTTTATTTTAATGCAATGGCAATCACTGAGATTTGCCTCAGAAATTGTAGAAAAAATGGGAAAAGCGCGGACGCAATTGTCCAGGATATCACTATCAAAAAGCAAGAAGCCAGAAGTAAGAACAAAGAAGGAAAATTGGTCTCAATTTCCTAGATTTATCTAAGAAGTCTTCCTTCTCTGGCAGATAACTAAATCCTTCTTACTTCTTATTTCTTCCTTCGGAAAACTATTCAAGTTTTCAGGCGGCGGCTCGATTGGCCATTTCCACAACTTTACCAAATGTTGCGGGGTCAATGATTGCCATTTGTGCCAGCATTTTGCGATTGATTTCGATGTTGGCTCTTTTCATGTTGCCGATCAGTTTGCTATAACTCGTGCCGTGCGAGCGAGATGCTGCATTGATCCGAGCAATCCACAGACGGCGGAAGTCACGTTTGCGTTTTTTGCGATCGCGATAACCGTTTCGCAGGGCTTGCATCACCCGTTGGTTAGCTGTGCGGAACTGTTTGGACTGTGCGCCTCGGAATCCCTTGGCTAGTTTGAGAATTTTTTTGCGGCGCGCTCTGGCGACATTACCGCGTTTTACCCGTGTCATCGTTGATTACCGTTAAACTTTACAAGTATGGAAGCATTAACCGCACGTTAGCATCGTTGGTCTCATCAATGACGACCAATTTAGATAAGCGGCTTTTGCGGGCTGAACTTTTGTGGGAGAGCAAGTGGCTTTTGTAAGCTTTGCGGCGCACAATTTTACCGGTGCCGGTCGCTCTAAAGCGCTTTGCGGCTGCTTTGCGAGTTTTGAGTTTTGGCATGGAATGGTGTTATTTGGACACAAGCTCTAACGGTATCACGTTTGTGGTACTTTCTGCAAGCTGATTTTGGGGCGATATGTCAGGATGTGCGATCGGTCGGCTCTTGCGGTTGTTGGCCGCAGTTGAGATATAGCATAGAATGTTAGACCGCAAGACTATAATTAGACATAATTAGAGCAAATAAACTTATGCAAGTTCTAGCCGCTAAATCCTATACAGACTATCAGAATAATACTTACTGGGTGAAAGGGACTCGGATTGCCATTGACTCAGTTGTTTATGCTTTCCAAAAAGGGGAATCGGCTGAAACCATTGTTCAATCATTTCCCTTGCTGACTCTGGAACAAGTTTACGGAGTTATCGCCTTCTACCTAGCCAATCGTACTGAAATCGATGCTTACCTGGAGGCCGAAGAATCCGCATTTGATGCGATGCCTCAACCGCTACAGTCTACTGATCCGGTTTTGTACAACAAATTAATCGCAGGATAAAAATTCTGTTATATCAAATCCGGTTGCATCGGAATGATATAGAGTCCAAGGCAGTGCCGTGTCCCTACCGAAAATAAGATTGTAGGGAAACGGCACTGCCGTCTCCTGATTTCTTAAAGCCGATCGCCCTAACCATCGCGAACCATCCAAACCAACATCCCCAGCAAAGGTTCCACGGGCGGCACAGGATAGTCATTGAGGTCAATTGTCAGAGTTTTTGCCTCCAACTTCAAAAATCTCCAAACAGTACCGCTGCTGACACTTCCGTAGATTGTGGCGATCGCAATATTGTTGATTTCATTAAACTTTTGAGCCGCCACCATTTCGGCCGCGCACTGTCCCAATCCTACTTTTAAATCGGCTTTTTTCGCTTCAACAATCACAATCGCGGGCGCTTCGATTAATATTTGTTCGGGAGAGCGACTGATTAAAAAATCGCAGATACCGCTCAATCCCAACTCCGGCTCTACAGTAAAATCTTCTCCTGAAAATAGACTCACTTGCCGCTGTAAAATCTTGCGGACTTCGACTAAAATAGGACTAATAATTAGTTCCGATCGCGCTTTTTCAGAACCCGTAGCTGTAGCCAGCGGCAATCCTTCAATGAGTGATTCAGCTAAATATACACTAGGCTCGATGGGTTCGGTTGGCGGCAAAAATCTGCCTGCTTCTACAGTTGTTAAGCCGAAATCGCGTTTAACCTTTCTGAGTGTAAATTCACTGTAGGGCATTGAAAGCACCATTTTTATTAATGTTAATGTAGCACTTGATTAAATTTGAAATCAAAATCATGGCATACAGCGATTTTACACTGCGAAAAGTTAAGCAAAGCTTCGGATTGACCTCAGTTGAAGGCGGGCGCTTTTTGCC
>JAYTZD010000166.1:0-3921 GCA_043742065.1 Oscillatoriales bacterium | reverse complement strand
ACAGCACAACCGGCGACAAGGAACCAAACAACAAATAGCCCAAGACGATCGGCACCGGCAAACCTTGAACTGCAAACAACAGCCACAAATCGCCCCAGATTTGAGCCCTAGAAGCAGCATCTTTCAAATCGAGCGATCGCCCCCACTCATTCCAAGTCTCGATCGCCCCTTCATACATCCGCACTTGCAACACCTTAGCCCCGTCCAAAAAGCCCACCTTAAAACCCTTAGCAGCAGCATAGCGAGCCAGAGTCACATCATCACAGAAAGAACCCTTAGCAGACTCGTAGCCGTCTAATTCCACCAAAACCTCGCGTCGGCACAAAAAACATTGACCGTTCGCCATCACCAATTCCGGCACATCTCCACCAGTTCCGGTCGGCCCGAATCGATAAACTAAAGTCATTAACAGCGCCGGTTGCAGCCAAAATTCTCCTGGATACTTGAGGATAAACTGCGGCGATAATGAGATTAAATCGTAATTTCCGGCGATCGCGGTTTTCAGCAAACTCGCAATCAAACCTGGATGGGGCACAGTATCGGCATCTATCCCCAAAATCCACTCGCACTTCTCGGAACTTGCCAAAAACCCCGTATGCAAAGCCCAAGGCCGCCCCACCCATCCAGTCGGCAATGGGTCATCATTAATTACCCGAAACCGGGGGTCTTTTTCGGCGGCAGTTTTGACTAAATCTGCGGTGCCGTCAACGGAATAGCTATCAACCACAATGACTTCGCGGAGTTCATAACTTTGGTTGGTTAATCCATCTAAACAAGGCGAAAGGCGATCGGCTTCATTTAAAGTTGGGACAACGACTGTACACGCGCCAAGCAAATCCAGTGTCGGCGATGCAGGTTCCAGAGGCGGGATGCGCGAGGGGCCTTTGATCAAGCGCGACATCAGAATTGCCACGGCGGGTAATTGTAGCAGTAGGAGTGTGAAAGATAAGAGATTGGGCATAGGGCATGGGGCATGGGGCATCTGACAATTTTCGATTTTCGATTGCTCAGGGCATCGGGCTGACAACCATCAACAGTCAACTGTCAACTGTCAACTGTCAACTGACAACAGTCAACAGTCAACGATCATTCCGGTGTCACCAGAATTGATATCACTTGCGTACAGCGCCAACGGGCTGAGGTGGAATTTCGGCTTTGAGAGCAGATTTATCCAAAGATGCTGCAATTGTGTCTGTAGTATTGCCGATCGCGGGTTTAGCCATCAAGCTTAAAACGATCGCGGGCACAACACCCAGCAGCACAGCTAGCATTGTTGGGAACCAGAAGCGAGAATCCAAAGAAGTTACAGTAATAATGGCCCCGAAAGCAAAATTTACCACATAAACAATTAAGGGCAAACCCATTTCCGAGCGCTCCAAATGAATCGGAGTTTTTCTCCAGAAAAAAGCTGCTACAGACATAAACAGCGCTCCTGTACCCATCCATCCCGCCAAATTGCGGTAAGGCATCCCGAAGAAAGCTCCAAGTTCCTCAAACTCCCAAAAAGGCATAGAAGTTTGACTCATCGCCGGATCTAGTACAAAATCCCAGGCTGTTAGCAACAGAGCACCAAGGGCGATCGCCCCAAGTTGGCGCACCCAATTGAGTTCGCCCTTACCACCAGACAAGCCAGCGCGAGCAATCACATAACAAACCATTCCCAGATAGAACCACGACAGCGGGATGGTAAACGGTACCAACCCGGCAATTTTGTAGCCCAAACCGCTCAAATAGTGGTAATTGCCAAAGGGAAAACCTGTACTCGTTCCCAATAACTCGCTACCCAAAGATAGAAATACAGAAGGCACCAAAAATGTGAGAGTAGCGCCTAAGCCCAATGTCCGAAAGGCATAGAGAGCAACGGCTGCTGCACCAAAAATGATATAAACTACTCCACCTCCAGCCATCCCCCACTGGAACAAAGTTTGCCCAGCCGGAGGTAAGCTCATCACCAATTCAGGACGGGGTAAAATCAGTAGTAACCCGGCCAATCCAAAAGCCATCGATAAGACGTGAGCAACCAGGCAGATGCGCTCAGCAATTAAAAGTTGCTTCATAGAAATCCTCGGAAAAATATCAAATGCGTAAAGCACTCTTAACAGTTTACAAACTTTAACAAAAAACTAAGCATATTTGAGTTAGTTGTCAGTTGACGGTTGGCAGTTGACGGTTGACAGTTGACGGTTGACGGTTGACATATCAATTCCGGTTGCACTGGAATGATATAGAGGACACGGCAGTGCCGTGTCCCTACCCACAATAAGATTGTAGGGAAACGGCACTGCCGTGTCCTAATTTCGGCTAATAATTCCGATGCAACCGGATTTGATATCAGTTGACGGTTGATGCCCGATGCCCGATGCCCGATGCCCGATGCCCAATGCCCAATGCCCAATGCCCAATGCCCATCTAAAATTATTGCCAATTTCCGACGAGTATAAAAGGTGCCCAGAAATAGGGGTTTTTGTACAGTGGATTATTCAGCAGCGTTAATTGAGCATTGCGGAGAGCTTCAGCCTTGGTACTTTTAGGCAAAGCCAGTTGGCGATAGAACTCAGCCATAAATATAGCAGTAGATTCGTCATTGACTTGCCAAAGAGTCGCCACAGTGCTGCGCGCACCCGATCGAATTGCGGCCCCAGCCAAACCCAAAGCTGCACGACTATCGCCCGAAGCAGTTTCGCAAGCACTCAATACCAAAAGCTCGATCGCCTGTTGTTTTTCCCCTGTGCGCGATCGCAACAGTCGATCGAACTCCTTGACATTCACGCGATCGTCCCAAGTCACAATAAAAGTATCCGCCGCATTGGAGCTAAACTGACCATGAGTTGCCAAATGGACGATCGGGTAAGACACTTCTTTAATTCGAGCTTGCAACTCCCGGCTCACAAACTGTTCGTTTAGCAGCCCACTCGTCGGCATCTGAGCTGCAATTTGCTCAATTTCTCGCTCAACTCCCGGCAAAGCTGCGAAGCCTTGACGCGCCTCTGAGAGGGCAGCCGTAAACACTTTTAATGTCACTTTGCTCAACGGCTTCGGTGCGAGCAATTGTAGTCCCGGCGCTAAAGCAAGGCTGTATTTTTCTGCTAGAAACTGTTCGCCATCGTGCAGAATCGCCATCGGCAGATTTCGCAAATAGCCATCTAGTACAAATACCAGGGTTTTAATCCCGCTAGCAGTCAAATCCGCCTCCGCAGGACGAATTAACCAATCGTAAACTTGTTGAACAGGTGGGAGCCTGTCTCGCGGAAAAGCAGAAGGCCTGATCGTGTTTTTGGCTAATCTGAAGGCCGTTTCCAAGTCTTCCTGAGATTTCTTGGTACTGTAGCGGCGTAAGGGTTTGCCAGGAATTGACAAAATCACCTCCAAACGATCGCTCAAAATAATCGGATAAATCACCGCCGCCGTTGGATCAATTTCCTCGATCGACTTTGGTTTAGCATCAGCACAAGCATCCCGAAAAAAGTTGTCCAATTCAGCCAACTGCAAAGATTCAATCGTTTGGCGAGCCTGTTTTAGTTTATCTTGACTAGGAGATTCCTCTTCCAACAAAAGTTCGACTAATTGGCGATAAACAGGTTCGGCACTTTCCCGAAACGAAAACTGCACTTCGGGATTAACTGTCACCAAATCGCCCCGCAGAGAAGACAATACATTTACAGCTTGAGTATATTGCGCGATCGCCCCTTCTAGATTACCCTGAGCCTTCCGAATCCGTCCGAGTTGCCACAATAATTGGTAAGCAATATCGGGAGACTGAAATGCCGGCGCTAAACTCAAAGCCTGGATGGTCAAATTTTCAGCCATAGAAGGCTGTTTTTGGAGTTCGTACAGCTTCCCACGAGTTCCTAGGATATAAGCTTGTATGCGCTTGTCGCCCAAACTTTTTGCTGGTTCCAAAGCTTCGGAGAGCATTTTGTC
>JAYTZD010000165.1:0-7669 GCA_043742065.1 Oscillatoriales bacterium | reverse complement strand
GGCATCAGGAAGAACTTATTTCACTGATTAATTTATCAAAAATATTTCCCGGTAGTCGGAGCATAGCAGACTGTAATTACCTAATTGTTTGTACTTTCGATAAAGGCGATCGGCTGGGAATCCCCATTCCTGATATGCCCAAAATATTAGAAGTTTCAGAAGAACAATTCTGCGAAATCCCCCAATTGTACCGCCAAGATCAACTACCTGCGGCTGTAGAAAAGTTAATTCGCGCACCTGATGGTTCTGAAGTGTTTTATCTAAATTTAGATTTATTTAGCTTAACCTAATTTTGTTATTTGTTATTTGTTATTTGTTATTTGTTATTTGTTATTTGTTATTTGTTAGTTCTAATGCCCTATGCCCAATGCCCAATGCCCTATGCCCTATGCCCAATCTAGCTATTTTCACTCATCATCCAAACGAGAAAGCCTAAGATTTGTTCAACTGGAGGAAGCGGATAATCTGTCAAGTCAATCGACACACATTTCTCTTCTAATTTCAGGAACCGCCAAACAGTACCGCTAGTTACCGTTCCGTAAATCGTCGATATCTGCTGTTGCTTTTGTTGGTTAAAACGTTGAGCTGCAACCATTTCTGCAAGGCATTGTCCTAAAGCCGGTTTAAGGTCTTCTTTCTTAGCTTCCACTAATACAATCACAGGGGCTTTGATAAATAGTTGTTCCGGGGAACGACTCAGGAGAAAGTCAACATAGCCAGTGAGTTCAGCCTCCGGTTCTACATTGAATTCTTCGCCGGAAAAAACGCTAATCTGTCCTTGAAGTTGCCGTTTTACTTCCAGCAACACAGGATTGATGATACCCTCAGAACGAGCTTTTTCGCTACTTACCGCGATCGCCCAGGGAATCGTTTCTCTCAGAGTATCCCGAAGTAGAGGACTAGGAGTGAGTGGGGCAATTTCTGGTAAAAAACGTGAGCCTTCAACGATTGTGAGATGGAAATCGTCTACAGCTTTACTGAGAGTGAATTTACTGTAAGGCATAGGTTGATTATTTGCGATCGCATACCATAGCAGAAATACAGCCCTGCGGCTGTAGGGACACGGCACTGCCGTGTCCCTACAGTACCTTAGTATACGAATTGAGTGTACCATGTTCAAATAGAATGTACTGCAAATGCTATTGTTACAAACAAAAAGTTATTTATCTATGAGAAAAATCACAATATTGTCGATCGCGCTACTAATCTTTGCGGTAACTCCAGAATTATCTCATGTGGGACTGTCTCTAAGTGCGATCGGCCAACCAAAAACTCCCCAACCACCCAAAAAAGACGACCCCAAAAACCTCGGCTACGTCTCCCCCGAATTTGCCGAAAAGGTATCCCAACAGGAAATTGACCAAATCAACGCCAACGTCGAAACCCTGCTGTTAACTAAAAGCTGTATTCGCTGCGACCTCCGAGGTGTAAAATTAGTTAATCTTACCTTGAAAAATCCGATCATTACAGGAGCAGACTTATCAGATGCCAACCTCAGCGGAGGTACTTTTGAGATAGCAGATTTTGTCAACACGAATCTAGCACGAACTGATTTAAGTGGCTCTGTTTTCATAGGAGCGAGAATCAGCAATACTAATTTCAGGAAAGCTAACTTGACAAATACTAATTTAGACGGTGCAGACTTGCGATTTGCTGACTTGAGAGATGCCAATCTTTCTAATGCCAACCTCCGCAATGCTAACATGGATGGTGCTAGTCTCGATCGAGCAAGTATGGGTGGCACAACCATGCCCGATGGCAGGAAAAATCAATGACATTTAATCATTTTAGTATTTAACTTGCAATGACTGCGATCGCGCAGACACTCTCTGACGAAGGTGCCCGAGTCGCACCCTGGTTATTGAAAGGGCGATTGTTAGGCCGTTCTCTTTGCAATGAATTGGATTACTGACGCCAGCCCGGTATGACCATCGCCTTCATTAATCTCTCTTTCAGTTGACCGTAGCAAGATTGTTTCTAGATTTGAGAACTCGCTAGTTATCTTGTCTATTGTCATTAGCATATCCGTATCTTTCGGACCGCCAGTTGATCGAGAAAGCTGATCTTCAGAGTATGCTTCCAGGATGATAAGCCCGTCAGGCTTAAGTGATTTTTCAATTAGCGGGTAAAGTCTGTTCCTAATTGTGCTGGGGAGATGGGCGGAGATGGATATGACTGAGCCATAATGATTTTCCTCTGGCGTATACGTTGCCAAATCAGCGACTTTAGTGCTGATGCTTACGCCGCGTGATTTAGCCAACTCTTCTGCCTTCTTCAATCCAACTTCCGAAATGTCTACGCCTAACACATCTAATCCTTTTGTTGCTAAGAAAACAGCATTTCGTCCCTCTCCTTCAGAAACAGAAAGTACGGGTCCTTTGAGAATGCTGTAATTTTCAGCGAGGAAAGAGTTCGGCTCTTTTCCGTACAGATAGTTTCTATCGTCGTATCGCGTATCCCAAAATGACTTGTGATACATAAGATTTCTCCTGTGGCGTAACGCCTAATTTATATGCCTAACTTATTATGTCGCAGTTGCGGTACAATAATATTAAACGGACTGGATGTATTGAGTCGAACGCCATATTGTTTCTTGGCTAATTTAATCCTCTAGCGAAGTAGCCTCACAATGACTAATATTTGCTAGCGGTTCCCAACTTGTGGCATCTTCAAACAAAGATTGATAGCCCGCCACATTGGGATGAATACCATCTGCAATTAAGCGCGATCGACACCAATCAGTACCCCGATCGCACCATTTGTCAAAAATATCTAAATAGGGAACTCCCCGCTCCAAACAAGCCACTCTGGTTGCCTCTTTATATCGGTACTGGTCAGCATGACTATAGTACAAACAATCCTGAAAAGGCATTTTACTTTCATCCACCGGCACCATCCCAACAAAAATCACTGGACAAAGTTGTTGTGACAAATTTAACAAGTTATCCAAAACTGTCTTAAAATGATCGAAATCAGTATAATTGCGCCCGATCGCAGATTGTACTCTCGCCGAATCATTCAGCCCTACCGAAACAATCATCACATCCGGGACACGATTTCTGAGCTCACCACGGTGACGAAACTCATTCTCTAGCCGCTGAGAGACTTGATAAGCGCGATCGCCCCGAACCCCCAAATTATACAGAACGTGTCCAGGACTCTCCGACAGCATCCATTCTCGCCGCAGTCGTTCCACCCAGCCCCCGCCCACACTATCGCCAAAACCATAGATTAAACTGTCCCCAAACGCCACCAATTTGAGAGGATGAGAAGTTATCGGGCGCAAGTGATGGAATGAATGGGCTGTGGCTACCTGCATAACAAAAAGGTACTCAATGAATAATTAACATATTGACACTATATTTCAATGCGACTCGATCGCCTTCAACCCGATCGCACTTAGACCGTCGATTTACCCTAATTTTTTGGTAAACTAGAATCTAACATCAGATAAGTAGGTAGTCTCATGGCTAAGCGTCCACCCTTTGATTCAACTCAGCTAACCCGTAGGGCCGAAGAGTTGATTAGTGCTGCATCCAACCGATATCGGATTACGGTACAGGTAGCGAACCGCGCCAAACGTCGTCGCTATGAAGATTTTGACAACAATATGGACGATCATCAAATGAAACCTGTGATGCGAGCTATATTTGAGATGTCTGACGAGTTGACGCAGCCAGAAATTATCGGAGATATCTAATAGACATCTCCAACAACTAATCTCTTTTCTGTTTCAAAGATGTAGGGGTGAAGCATTTGGGCGACAATTTATGTTAAAAACTAATAATTTCATACCCAAATGCTTCACCCTCCCCAGGCTGAGAAACAGAAACTTCTCGATACTTTGTAAGTTTCTGAAATTATTTTATATTTGAACAAATCATCAAAACCGTGAAGAAATTAAAGCTGGCCTTGAGTTTTTTATTAATTACTTTAAGTGTGGCTATTTTCACACTTTTGAGTTCGATACTGGAATCGGGCCAACTCAGTGTGTCGGCTTTGGAACCATCGGTATTGCGGGCTAATCAATCTGTGTCTGAGGTGCGGATTACTCAAGAACCGCAGCCGCAGCAATTGAGAGTGCAAGATGCTTGGAAATTTGTCTATGAAAAATTGCCAGATTTCCCGATCGCCAATAATTACATTTCTAAGGAAACTGGGAAAGTAGACCCCAATAATACTTTAGTCGGACGCTTGATTCGATATCATGTGTTTGTGAAAGGACGGCCACCTAATTATCGCTTTGATTGGAAGTTGAGTTTAGCTGATTATTTGGGAGTGACTCCAGATTATTTGGTCGAAAGTGTGTATCCAGGAAACGATGTTTTGCGGTCAAATCCCATCGAAGGCGATCGGGCTGCAATTCAAGGTTTAAATAGAAGTCAGCGCGATGCTTTAGTTCAAGCTTTGGTTGATGTTTTCACTGGGGATTCTGGGCCAAAGCGCGCACCGACAACGGGGGGAAAACCAGAAGGGCGGAACTCGCCGAGAATACCTGAACCACAGCCCGGAGATGCTAAGTTGTTAGCACCTTAAGATTGTGTTTGTCTGTGTTCTCTGTTAGACATCTATAATAATAATTGTGGAACAGGCATCTTGCCTGTTCAATCAATGATTAACCCAATCGAAAATCAAAAATCAAAAATAGAAAATTCCTAAATGGTCGATCGCGTAATTAAGACTGGTGACGGGTGGCGTTTGGGCTGGAACCCAGATGCGGCGGAGTTTCAGGGTTTGGTGGGGGGCGATGGTTGGGCGATCGAACTTACGGAAGCTGAGTTGAACGATTTTTGCCGCCTACTAGCACAATTAGCCGCCACGATGACTGAAATGGCCAGTGAGTTGATGGATCAGGAAAAAATTGCGATCGAAGCCGAAAGTGACTTGCTATGGATGGAGGTAGAAGGCTATCCCCAAGCTTACAGCATCCAGTTAATCTTGAGTGCTGGTAGGAGGTGCGAGGGTTTTTGGCCAGCGGCGGCGATGCCCGGTTTAGTCCAAGCTGCAAAAGTTTTAAAAGTTTTTTGAACTTTTTCTAAATTTAATGATATACTGTTAAGACTGTCGGGGCGTAGCGCAGCTTGGTAGCGCACTACTTTGGGGTAGTAGGGGTCGTGGGTTCAAATCCCGCCGCTCCGATAGATGGAATCCTTGAGAAATCAAGGGTTCCATTGTTTTTGGGATACTTCGCAGTCTTTGGTCATTCTCTAACAACTTTGACCCATCGCTGACCAAGTACAAACCCCAGAAACAAGAATCAACTTTTGTTACTGAACTTTTCGAGCGCTTCATCGAATACAAAAAGCGCACAATCTCGATCGCCACTTTAGCCAAGTACACCGGATTACTCGAACAAATTAAATCAAATCTTGGGTTCATGGGTTGCGATACTTAGCCTCTTGATTGGTGTACATAAGGTTTTTGGGGTTAGCGAACATCAGCTTTAACAGGCTGACCCGTAGAAACCGCTTGTTCGATAATATCCGCAGCGCGAGTCACACCGCCAGCATGACGAATAGTATCTTGTAACCGGAGGGCATTCTGTTTGTAAGAATCCTCTGCTAATACGAGACGGATGACATCGCGCAACCGAGGAACGTTTAGGCGTTTGAGAGGTACTACCTCACCTGCACCAGTGTTGGCGATACGACTCGCGATACCGGGCTGCTCGTTAGTAATAGGAATAGCCACAAGAGGGACGCCGCTGCTTAAAGCTGCCAAAGTCGTATTCATCCCAGCATGAGTAATAACTAGAGTTGCTTTTTCGATTAACTGTTGGTGAGGAGCGTAGGGAACCACTAAAGGTGAACCCGGTAAATCGAGGGCGAAATCTTGGAGATTAGGGTTTCCTAGAGATATGACTATTTGTGCATCATTCCCTAAACAAGCCTCGGCAATAATTTGAAAAATTTCCCATTTGCGATTTTGCAAAGTTCCCAGAGAAGCATAAATCAAACGTTGCCCCGTCAATTTTTCAAAAGGAAAAGAAATAGAGGAGAAAGATACAGGTTCTAAACCAGAGGGGTCTTTTAAAGGGCCAATGTAATGGAACCACTGGGGCAATTCTTTTCTAGGAAAATCAAACTCTGGGGGCAATTGGCAGATTTGAGCGAGGGGAGAGTAAAAATCCTCCATGCCAGAGTAAGGTGCTAGGTTCCATAGCTCCCGTTGGCGGTTGACAAGTTTGCGGATTGGTTGAGTAAGGAGATCGATGAAGAAATTACCCACAAGATTCCGCAGACGCGCCCACCATACAGGGCTATAACTCCAGCCAGTGAAGAAAGGGGGAACACCCGGTTCCCAGTTTAACAAGAGAGCATTGCAAATGGTAATAAAAGGAATGTTCAGGAACTCTGCAACAGTGCTACCTGCGGCGGTTCCTTGATCTACTAGCAAAGCTTCGATACCAGTATTTTTCAGGGCTTTTGGCAGTTCTTGCAATAACATCGCGGTTTCTTGTTCTATCCAATTTGCGGTAAATCTAAACCCTGGAATTCCGCTCATTTCTCCTAACTGTTTATAGGTGCGTTCCAGACTTCCGAGTGGAAATTCTGTTTCACCAATTGTCTCAAAGTTTAAACCAGATTTTATGACTTTGGAACGGATATCGGGAATGCTGAATAAAGTCACTTGATGATTTCGCCTTTGTAATTCTCGCCCCAGGACACACATGGGGTTAAGATGTCCGATGGCTGATGGACAAATAATAGCGAAGTGGGTCATAATACTTGATATAATTTAGTAGTTGATAAAGAAGTTTGTTTGAGGTCTAAAGTCCCAGACGAACGAAGACATTATTAATTATCTTCGTTGTTTTGGTTGACAATTCTGGCATTATGCACTGTTTGATGAGTTGGGTTTTGGCGCTGCGTTTTTCTCGCAGCGGTGATTTGGGTATCCATGTCAAAGAGGAGTTGGGCGATCGCGCATTATTGGCATTTACTTCTACCCAGCAGGCTTCTCTGATTCTACCACCAGGGTAAATGTTGCCGATATTTACTCCCGTCAGCTTGGGTGAGTATCTTGGCTTGTCCATGTCTTTCTGTCTTGCTCTAATGCGCGATCGACCCGACAAAGCAAGAATTTGCAGCACTTACTGCATTACTGCATCCGTCGGGGGTATTTCTTAATGCGGCGGGTGAGCGGGGTCAAGAGTTCGAGGCGATCGTAGATTCGGTTTATTGATATGTTTGGTTGAGAATACAAGTGCTGAGTTTGATCGAAATAAATATGTGTTTGTACCGCTTTCTTCGGGTCAACATTTAGTTAGGCGGTATGTAATATTGATACTCCCCACCGATGAATCGGGGGGATTCTAGTCTTGAGTCTGCCAGTCGGAATTTGAACAAACTTTTGGTTAGTTTTAGCTCCCAGATTCAGACCATTTTTCATCCCAACATTCCACCCAAATATCACAGTACCAAGATTGTTGACGAAACAATGATTAATTACTTTTCGAGCTGTTTTGTTGACAGCATCTCGCATTGTTCGATTGCGATTTTCTGTTAATTGTTCAAGTCGTTTTGACCAAGAGCCATTGGCTTTTCCTGACATCAAAAATGCAACACGCTTGTTATACCCTTGATTGATTGATTTCAGATGCAACCCATCAACGATAAAGCTAGTTCCAACATTGCTAACACAGGTTAGCCAGTTGTTCATTCCGTGG
>JAYTZD010000164.1:0-16657 GCA_043742065.1 Oscillatoriales bacterium | reverse complement strand
TCCACAGCTCAAAAGTATCGACCACTTCCTCCAAGGACGATCGAGCTTTTGCTACCCGCTGAAACTCATAATTATCCCTAGCCACATCCGGGTCAGCCATGCGGCGAGTCAACTCATGAAAAGTTTGCTCCACCGACTTCAATTTATCCAGCAAGTAAGATTCAGCCATTGTCAAATGTCCTCCGTCAATCGATTTTAGATTTTAGATTTTAGATTTTAGATTTTAGACTTTAGATTTTAGAATTGAATAAGCAGTTGCGATCGCATCTCGATCGCACTCAACTACCGCATTGCAACTCTTCAATCTAAAATCTAAAATCCGAAGGCAGTAAGTTGTCGGTCGAAAAAACTACCCTCAACAAACTGCGGACAATTGACAATCCGGCTACTTCTTCTTTTTGCCTTTAGAAGCATCTGACTTGGCTACTTCCATCTTGATCGGCCCAGAATTCGCATCTGCCGTCGGCATTTCTACATCAGTCATGCCATATTTCCGCATAAAGCGTTCCACACGACCTTCAGTATCAATAATCTTCTGAGTGCCAGTATAAAAAGGATGATTCCCCGACCAAACATCAACTTGCAGTTTAGCTCTAGTCGAACCAACCGTCATCACGTGTTCCCCGTTGCAAAAAACCTGAGATTCCGGATACCACTCAGGGTGAATGCCAGCTTTAGCCATTTTTTTTACTCTCTAATTTTTGAATTTACAACCATTTTAGCTGTCATCGGACTTGCATACCAACAACACCAGCAATTTTGCCATATCTGCTTTGAAAACCAGAATCACGAATTAGAAAAAAACCTTGAAAAAAGGAGGATGGAATCTAGAAAATTTTTCTTTTTTCCCTCTTCCCTCTTTCTTATTCCTTCTATCCGTTACATCCGTTACAAAATCCGCTGCCGAACTTCTCTTACCGCTTCGAGTATTGAGGAGCCTTCCGAGCCTTCCGCAAACCGTATTTTTTCCGCTCTTTAGCCCGTGGGTCACGAGTCAAATAGCCCTCAATCTTGAGAGGCTTACGGTTGTCTGGATCCAATTGGCAAAGTGCTCTAGCGACACCCAAGCGAATTGAATCAGCTTGGCCTGTCAACCCGCCGCCTTCAACTTTCACCAAAATATCATACTCATTTTCCAGACCCAAAGTTTCCAAAGGAGCCTTAGCCAGAGCCAAATAAGTTGGGTTGAATTGCAAGTACAAATCCCCTTCTTTACCATTGACAGTCAATATCCCAGTGCCGGGAACCAAGCGCACCCGCGCCACTGAACATTTGCGGCGACCGGTACCCCAGTACACAGCGCGGCCAGTATCTGTTGCTTGCATTACTCATTTCCTCCCGGAATCGTGTGAACAATTAGCTCTTCTGGTTTTTGAGCTGCGTGCGGATGCTCAGGCCCAGCGTACACCTTCAGCTTAGTAAACAATTGTCTGCCCAAAGAAGTGTGAGGCAACATTCCCCGAATCGCTTCTTCAACGATTCTTTCGGGCAAGCGTGCTTGCAATTTGGCAAAAGTTTCTGTTTTCATCCCACCTGGTCTTCCAGAGTGGCGACGATAGATTTTTTGGGTGCGTTTTTTGCCAGTAACAGCAATCTTATCGGCATTGATCACAATGACGAAATCGCCCGTATCCATAGAAGGAGTGTAAGTCGGTTTGTGCTTTCCCCGGAGGTACGTGGCAACTTCAGTTGCCAGACGGCCGAGTCGTTGGTCGGCGGCATCGACCACGTACCACTTATGCTCTAGGGAGTCGTGAGTAGGGACGTAAGTTTTGTTCATTTTTTCTTGTGAGTTGTCTGTTAACTGTTAACTGTTAACTGTTAACTGTTGTCAGTTGTCAGTTGTCAGTTCTTAATTGTTAGTTGTCAGTTTTTAATTGTCAGTTGTCAGTTGTTAGTTTTCAGCTTTTAATTGTTAGTTGTCAGTTGTCCTTAGTTTATATTAGTAGTTACCTAATGACTAATGACTACTGACTAATGACTACTGACTAATGACTAATTTTGGCTGAGTATCATACCAAACTTCTGGGGCAAAGGGAAAGTCTTCATAGCCAACTCGCAGCAGGCATAAACCTTGAGCGGGGGCGGCGTATTTTACCAGTTCTCGGCGTTCGTTGACCCAAATATCTGTAAAATCATCGATCGCCCTTTCCCCGCGACCCACCTGCACCAGCAACCCCACCAGCAGCCGCATCATCCCATACAGAAACCCTCTTGCCTGAACCTCGATATAGATCAGAGGCCCAGAACGGTGACACTCTGCCGCTTGTACGTCAACCCAAGAATGGGGCCTAGCAGATCCTGCACGGTGGAAAGCTGCTAAATGGTGACGCCCGATTAGGGGTTCCATTGCTGCCTGAATCAAAGATTCATCCACCGGCGCGTGATAATAATGCCAAGCTACAGGACGTACAAACAAATTTGCGATCGGGTCTGTATAAAGAGTGTAGCGATAGCGCCGCCAACTGGCTGAAAACCGAGCGTGCCAGGTAGGTTCCACCTTTGCCGAAGCTCGAATTAAAATATCTTTTGCCAGTCGAGAGTTGAGAACGCTTGCCCAGCGGTGAGCCGGAATTGGGCCGCAGGCGTCAAAATGGGCTACTTGAGCAGCAGCGTGAACTCCCGCATCAGTCCTACCGGCCCCGTACAGCGTTACCGGACGCTCCAGAACATTCGAGATTGCTGTTTCAATCTCTTCTTGTACTGTACGCTGATTCGGCTGTCGCTGCCAACCGTGAAAGTCTGTGCCAAGATATTGGATTACAAGAGCAACGCGCTGCATCGATTCAGGGTTTTCGATTTGGGATTTTGGATTGTCAATCATAAATCAAAAATCTCCAACCCAAAATAGAATTAAACCAGTTCAACGATCGCCATTTCGGAATTGTCACCTTGACGGGGGACAGTACGCACAACGCGGGTGTAGCCGCCATTACGCGAACCGTACCGTTCTTGTGCTGCTTCAAACAGTGCGTGTACTAACTGTTTGTCATAGATAAAGCCCATAGCTTGGCGACGAGCGGCCAAGGAGCCATCTTTTGCCAAAGTAATCATTTTGTCCGCCTCTGAACGCAGCGCCTTAGCGCGGGCGAGAGTAGTAGTAATTTTACCGTGACGGATTAATTCGGTGGTCAACGAGCGCAGTAGTGCGCGGCGTTGGTCAGCCGGTTTATTAAGTTGGGGGACGCGACAACGGTGACGCATAGCAGTTGGTAATTGGTAAAGGGTAATTGGTAAGGGGTAATTGGATAGTTTTGAGTCTTGAGTTTTGAATTAAAAATTCAAAACTCATCCCAGGCAAAGCATTTGGAGCTAGGCGTGGCAAAATCAAAACTTTGTGACTAACTACCCTTCGATTAACTTTTAGATGACTTTTCCTGCGGCAAGGTAATGCCCAAGCGCTTTTGCAAAGCTTCAATCACTTCTTCAGCAGATTTCTGTCCGAAGTTCTTGATCTCCAGCAAATCTTCTTGGGTATAATCCAATAAGTCTGCCACGGAATTAATCTGAGCTCGCTTAAGACAGTTGTAAGCCCGTACCGACAACTGCAATTCCTCGATCGGAATTTGGCTTGTAGGATCGGTTACACCTTGAGATTCGGGTTTGAGGGAATCTTGGGTGATGTCCTTGAGAGGTGCAAACAAATCTACCAGGATGTGAGCAGATTGACTCAGAGCTTCTTGAGGAGTCACACTACCATCAGTCCAGATTTCCATAATCAGCCGATCTTTCTCGACAGTGCCACCTACACGAGCGTCTTCGACGCTGTAGTTGACTCTACGAATCGGCATAAAAATGGCATCAATGGACAGAAAATCCAAGGCTGCTCCATCATCGCGACTACGGTCTACAGCTCGGTATCCGATCCCTTTTTCAATTCTGAATTCCATCTCCAGAACTGAGCCAGGGGAAAGAGTCGCAATGTACTGAGAGCGATCAATTATTTCTACCTCAGAAGGTACATCGAATCGATCGGCAGTAACTGTCACAGGCCCCTCAATCCGCAATCTACCTATTTGCGGCTGCTGAGAATGAGTTTTGAGGACGACCTCTTTCATATTCAGCAGGATTTCGAGAACATCTTCTCGTACCCCTTCGATTGTGGCAAACTCGTGATTGACACCTGCGATTCTGACTGAAGTTACTGCTGTTCCTTCCAAGTTTGACAGCAGAACCCGTCTTAGCGCATTCCCAACCGTTGTTCCTTGACCGCGGTCTAGCGGTTCGAGGACGAATTTTCCGTACTGACTCCGATCTTTGTCAGTATTAGACTCAATACATTCAATTTGAAACTGCGCCACGGAGTGACCTCCCTTTTCCACTGTTGATTTTTGATTTTGGATTTTAGATTGCAGAGCATACCCCTGAACGGATTTCGGATTTTGGATGGACGGGGCAAGAGTTAAAACCATTAATTATTGGCCTTAAGCAATTAGCCATTATCCAAAATCTAAAACCTAAAATCTCAAATCGTTTTAGACTCTACGCCGCTTGGGAGGGCGACAGCCGTTGTGAGGAATTGGGGTAACATCTCTAATCAGGGTAATTTCTAGTCCTGCCCCTTGTAGCGCCCGAATTGCAGTTTCTCGTCCTGCTCCTGGTCCGCTGACCATTACTTCTATCTGGCGCATCCCTTGGTCGTTGGCTCGGCGGGCGGCACTTTCTGCTGCTGTTTGAGCTGCAAAGGGAGTTCCCTTCTTAGCTCCTTTAAAACCGCTTGAACCGGCTGACGCCCAGGATATTACTTCGCCATTCAGGTCGGTAATAGTAACGATCGTATTGTTGAAGGTAGACTGGATGTAGCCTACCCCATTCGGTACATTCCGTTTCTGCTTTTTTGCACCAGATTTCTTGCCTGTCTGTTGTCGCGCCATATTAGTCTCTTTAACTTTTCCGTCAACTAATTTCCCGAAGCGCTAGGAGCCACCAGCCCCCAGCGTGATTTTCCAAAAAAGATGTTACTTCTTGGAAGGTGCCTTTTTCTTGCCCGCGACTGTTCGGCGGACGCCCCGACGAGTTCTGGCGTTGGTGCGGGTTCTCTGGCCCCGTACCGGCAGACCCAAACGGTGACGACGACCGCGATAAGTCCCGATGTCCACCAGGCGCTTGATGTTCATTGACTCCCAGCGCCGGAGGTCTCCCTCTATCTGGTAGTTTGCTTCTACATGCAGCCGCAGGGCGGTCACATCTGCTTCGCTTAAATCCTTGACACGAGTGTCAGGATTTACGCCTGTTGCAGCGATAATTTTTTGGGCCCGAGACAGCCCTATTCCGTAAATGTATGTCAGACCTATTTCGACGCGCTTATCGCGTGGAAGGTCTACCCCGGCAATCCGTGCCACACTTTTGTCTCCCTAGTTTTCCTGTTTGGCTACAATGTTGAATTAGGCAGCAGCTATCTACAATTCCTAATCTTTCTATTTTCTAACCCTGACGTTGTTTGTGTTTTGGGTTACTACATATCACCATCACTCTGCCTCGACGGCGGATGACGCGACATTTTTCGCAAATCTTTTTGACAGATGCTCGAACTTTCATAAAAAAGTCGGTAAGTGGGAAACTCAGCAGCTTTAGCTCTGAGAGAGAAACGACACGAGCGGTTTTAACCGCATTGAACTTTTTCCATTACACGGGAGTCGCTCTATTCGGTGTGCTCTTTGTAATGCACTTTCGATGGGACACTTCGGCTACGCGATCGCGCATCGCAATTACCATCTCAAACTTCACAACCCCTTACGCATAATGGTCTGCTCTAAAAGAGCCTCCCTTTCGGGGTAATGTTCGCTTCGACCTGGTTATAAGAGCTTGTCATGCTTGCAACACTGTTCCAGTGACCTTAGAACTGTTTAATCACAAGCGACAGAGCGGGGAACTAGCGTCGCATTCGCCCGGTGTCGTGACTCAAATAACGGCTCCTCTTACGAGGGGTCTGGTCAATACAGCTTGCGACAGATTTCTCTTACAAGCTCAGTCCCTTTGGGGCTGGGTTACTGACCTTTCTTCCTGCCTGGAGAACCCCGCTATACTGCAGAACAGGCACGCCCGCACTGCTTGTATAGCGGTCGGAGGAGAGACTGGGCAAGGTGTATGCCTCTCCTCAATGAATTTTTATGAAGCACGAGTTGTCTTATGAACGAACCCGCTGACACTCAATCCCACTACTGGGGTTAAGTTTGCCTGCTTTTCAGAGTGAAGGGCGGTCGATACTTTCACGGCTTCACAATGAATTAACCTTGTACACCCGTGGGTTTTTGACACCCTTCTCGGCAACACTACAAACCTAGCACTATAGCATAAATTTGACGGATTTTACCAAATTCTCTCTAATTAAACTTAGAATTAGTTAGAAAGTTTTATCTAAGCCTATTTTTTACGAAGGCGATAAGTAATCCTGCCCTTGGTCAAATCGTAGGGGGTTAATTCTACTTTGACACGATCCCCAGGCAGAATTTTGATGTAGTTACGGCGGATCTTACCAGAAATGTGTGCCAGCACGTTAAACCCATTATCTAGGTCAACGCGAAACATCGCATTGGGCAGGGAATCCACCACCGTCCCTTCCATTTCAATTAAATCTTGCTTAGACAATTTGGTATTTACCTCAACTCTACATTTGATTAACTAGGAGTGTCCGGGCTTCCTTGTCGAACCCAAAGTTGCAAAACGGACGAGTCAAAAATCTCACTGTTAATCAACCCTCAGACAACCCTTTAGCACAAAAAGCTCCTAGTTAACACATCTTAGCAAAAGTTGTTGGGGTAACAGGCTCGATTGAGAAGGTTTAAGGGTCTACCGCAAGAGCTTGTTGAAGTTGTGCTGTAACTTCCTCCATCGATCGATCCCCATCAACCGCAACCAACTGTTGGCGGTCTCTGTAAAACTCAATCAAAGGCTCGGTTTGCTCCCGATAAACTTGCAACCTACGACGAATTGTCTCCTCATTGTCATCTTGGCGACCCCGCGATAACAGACGAGTTACCAAAATGTTGTCAGGGACATCCAAATTGACAGCCCTCAAATCGCAGTCCTTACCAGACTTACCACCCCCGACATCGCAAAGCAGTGTGTCAAAAAACGCTGCTTGTGGGACTGTGCGGGGAAATCCGTCCAGAATCCAACCAGCACTAGCATCCGGTTGATTCATCCGGTCTTGTACGATATCCATCAATAACTGGTCAGGAACCAAGTCACCAGCATCCATGTAGGCTTGGGCTTTTTGACCCAAGGTGTTTTTTGCTACTACGCAAGCGCGTAGGATGTCACCGGTAGAAATGTGTGGTATTTTCCAGAGAGTGGCTAAAAGCTGAGCCTGAGTACCCTTTCCTGCCCCTGGAGGCCCCATAAATATCAATTGCATAGCGATTATTTCACCATTCCTTCATATCTTTGGGAGATGAGGTAAGTTTGAATTTGCTTAGCAGTTTCGATCGCAACACCGACTAGAATCAGTAAGGAAGTTGCACCGAAGCCTCTAAAAGTTTGCACTCCGATCGCACTTTCCACAGCAGTTGGCACAATCGCCACCAGACCGAGAAATATTGCTCCCAAGAAAGTCAAACGGTTCAAAACCTTCTCAATATAATCACTCGTTTTCTGACCAGGGCGAATCCCAGGAATACTGGCACCCATTTTCTTCAAGTTCTGAGACATATCTACGGGGTTGACAATCAACGAAGCGTAGAAATAGCTAAAGAACAGAATCAAAGTCAGATAAAATAGCGCATAAGCCCAAGGTGCAGGCCCGCTAGGACTCAAAACATTTGCCACTTGAACCAAAAACGGGTTATTCAGAGACTGAGCTAGGAAAGAAGGCACAATCAACACCGAAGATGCAAAAATGATCGGCATGACTCCGCCTTGATTTAAGCGCAGGGGTAGATAACTGCGACTCTCCCGATAAACCTTGCGGCCGACTTGACGGCGAGCAGAAATAATCGGAATCCGGCGAGTACCTTCCTGAACAAAAACAATCCCAACAATCGTCACCAAAAAGACCAGCAACAGAACAATGACGCGGCCTACAACTTGGGTGTCCCCACTTTGAGCCAATTCAAACGTTTGTCCCAGAGAACGTGGCAAAACTGACACAATGTTGATAAAAATCAACAAAGACGCTCCATTACCGATACCCCGTTCCGTAACCAGTTCCGATATCCACATCACAAACATTGACCCGGCCGTCAGAGCCAAAGCAGTTTGTGGGATAAATAAAGGTGATGGCACCTGAGCAAAAGGACTAACCCAAATAGCAATGCCAACGCTTTGCAGAATCGCCCAGCCCAAGGAAACATAGCGAGTAATTTGAGAAATCTTGCGCCGTCCTGCTTCCCCTTCATTTTTCTGCAAATCTTCTAAACTTGGCAGAGCCGCAGTTAAAAGTTGCACAATAATTGAAGCATTAATGTAGGGCAAAATCCCTAGAGCAAAAATCCCCAAAGCTGACAGCCCGCCCCCAGAAAATAGATCCAAAAAGCCAATTAAAGGGCTATTTTGAACATTTTGGGAAAAGGCGACGCGATCGATGCCGGGGACTGGCAAGTGGACGCCCAAGCGCACTAAAATCAATAGGCCAATGGTTACGAGGATGCGGCCCCGTAAACCCGCAGCTTGGGCCATCTGCATGAACGTTTCTTGTGCAGTTGGCGCTTTCTCTTTACTAACGTCCATAGTTACGATTTGGGATTTTAGATTTTTGCTTTTAGACTAAATCATTTTTTGATAGTAAGGTTGAGGATTTGAGATTTGGACACATTCTCAAACCTCAAATCTTTAAGCAACTAATTCGCAACTTCCACCAGCGGCTTCTATTTTGGTGCGAGCACCAGCGGTAAAAGCTTTGGCGCGCACTTGCAGAGCCACTGTCAGTTCACCATCTCCTAAGATTTTCAGCGGGCCATTGTCACTATTGACGATTTTTGCTTGAATCAAAGAGGTCAGAGTAACTTCTGTGTTTGCTGGCAGCGATGCTAATTTACTTACATTAATCGTAGTGTACTCTTTGCGGTTCACTAAAGGGAAGCTCTTCAGCTTAGGGAGGCGGCGGTAGAGAGGATTTTGACCTCCTTCAAAACCGGGTCTAGTTCCGCTACCGGATCTAGCTTTTTGACCGCGCATCCCTTTACCGGAACTCGCGCCTTGACCGGCAGAAATACCTCGGCCCAAGCGACGGCGGCGTTTTGTGGAGCCTGCTTTTGGGCGGGCGTCTTGCAATCTCATAGTTTTGGTTGTTGGGTTTGCAGTAGTTTTGATTGAGCGAGTTTTGAGTTTTTGAATTTTTTGATTCCAAACTCAAAACTGACAGCATTCCATTGCCTAACCGTATAGGTTTTCTACTGGAATTCCGCGCTCTTGAGCAACTTCGGACAAGGTGCGAAGAGTGGAGAGGGCGTTGACTGCGGCTCTAGCGTTGTTTAAAGGATTTCCTGAACCTAGCTGTTTGGCTAAGATATTACGGACTCCTGCTAGTTCGAGAACAGTTCGCACTGCTCCCCCGGCAATTACCCCGGTTCCGGGGGCTGCTGGGCGCATCATTACTTTAGCTCCGCCGCCTGCACCGTTGATGGGGTGAGGGATGGAGTTAGATTTAGTCAAAGGGACTTCAATTAGGTGCTTTTTGCCGTCAGCAACGCCTTTTTTAACGGCACCGATGACGTCGCTAGCTTTACCTACTCCGACTCCAACTTGACCGCGTTCATTGCCGATGATGACGATGGCGCGGAAGCTGAGTTTTTTACCACCTTTGACTACTTTGGTAACACGGCGAATCTGAACTACCCGTTCTTGCCATTCGGATTCTTTTTCGCGCCCTTTGTTACTGCTACTTTTTTTCTTGTTGCGCTGTTCTTTTTGTTCTGCCATGTTTTGTTCTTGGGGAATTGAGGATTAGTAACTGGTAGTTGGAAAATAGAAATTAACAATTGGGAATTAAGAATTTTGTTATAGATTCTTTTTTCCTTCTTCCTTCTTCCTTCTTCCTTCTTCCTTCTTCCTTCTTGCTTCTTCCTAAAATTCTAACCCGGCTTCGCGAGCTGCATCGGCTAGGGCTTTTACTCTACCGTGATAGAGGTTGCCTCCGCGATCGAATACGACTTTGACTATGCCAGCGCTGGAACAACGTTTGGCTATCAATTGACCGACTTGAACGCTGGCGTTGCAATTGCTCCCTGAACTGAGTTCTGACTTCAATTCTGGATCGAGAGTTGACGCAGCAGCCAAAGTGTGCTGTGTCATGTCGTCGATTACTTGGGCGTAGATGTGTTGGTGCGATCGAAATACCGCTAATCTGGGGCGTTCGGAGGTACCGAACACCTTGCGCCGCACGCGGCGGTGTCTGCGGTGGACTGACTCTTTGCGAGTAAGCTTCATAGTTACTTCTTACCTGTTTTGCCTGTTTTACCAGCTTTGCGGCGGACGACTTCGCCGCTGTAGCGAATGCCCTTACCTTTGTAGACTTCAGGCGGACGTACCGCACGGATGCGGGCTGCTGTGTTGCCTACGAGTTCTTTGTCAATGCCGGAGACAATGACGTTTGTGTTGCCTTCTACTGCCACTGTGATGCCTTCTGGAGGGGGCATTTCAACGGGTTTGCTGTAACCGACGTTTAAAATCAGGTTCCGTCCTTGAACCTGTGCCCGATAACCTGTACCAATAATTTCCAGACGACGCTGAAAACCTTGGGATACACCTTCGACCATGTTAGCGACTAAGGTGCGACACAAGCCGTGCAGTTGGCGGGCCACGCGAGATTCGTCTCGGCGTGTGACGAGTAGAGTCTCGCCTTCGAGTCCCATCAGGATTTCTGCTGGTATGACTCTGGAAAGTTCACCTTTAGGGCCTTTGACGGCAACTTTTTGACCGTCTAGGGTGATGGTGACTTTCGTGGGAATGCTAATCGGACGCTTGCCAATTCGCGACATAATTTTTATTTTTTGTGTGAGTTGGTAATTGGTGAGTTGGTAATTGGTAATTGATAATTGGTAATTGGTAATTGCACAATTCAACAGTTAGAAGAATTAAGACAATTATGAATTTGCTGTTGGAAATTCTTCAGTCCTATTACCGATTACCGATTTTCGGATTACCAAACATAGCAAAGCACTTCACCACCCAAACCTTGGCGACGGGCTTCTCGATCGGTCATAATGCCGCTGGAGGTAGAGATAATGGCAATGCCAATTCCGCCTAACACTCTGGGCAATTCTTTACGGTTCGAGTAGACGCGCAGTCCTGGTTTGCTGACTCGCTTAAGTGCCGTGATGATGGGCTTGCGAGTTTTGCCTTTGTACTTTAGAGAAAGCACTATAAACCGCTCTATCCCTTCTGGTTCTGCTTCTTCAAATTCGCTGATAAAGCCTTCACTTTTGAGGACTTTAGCGATGCTACGGGTCATTTTTGTAGCTGGAATTTGTGTTGTTTGATGGCGCGCCATGCATGAATTGCGAATGCGCGTCAACATATCTGCTATGGTATCGTTAGCTGCCATGTTTTGCTCCTTACTCTACTACTTAGTTGTCCCGGAAGGGCATTCCCATTTCTTTGAGCAAGGCGCGTCCTTCTTCGTCGGTGTGTGCTGTGGTGATAATTGAAATGTCCATGCCTCGAATTTGATCGATGCTGTCATATTCTATTTCGGGAAAGATTAGTTGTTCTCTCACGCCCAAGCTGTAGTTGCCGCGTCCGTCGAAGCTTTTAGGACTGATGCCGCGAAAGTCTCTGATTCGGGGAAGTGCGAGGTTGATCAGTCGATCGAGAAAATCGTACATCCGATCGGCTCGTAGTGTCACCATGACACCAACGGGTACTCCTTTGCGGATTTTGAAGCCTGCGATCGCCTTTTTCGCTCGCGTCACCACTGGTTTTTGACCTGTGATGATGCCAATTTCGTTGATCGATGAATCTAGTGCCTTAGCATTTTGAGATGCTTCTCCCAAACCACGGTTCACGGTGACTTTGAGGAGTTTTGGTACCTGATGGATATTAGTATATTTAAACTGATCCATCAGTTTGGGTACAATCTTTTCTAGGTAAAGAACTTTGAGTTTGTCTGGCATTGTTTTTGGGTTTCTTTGACTGTCCCTGGGCTTGGTCAGGGAATTTTTAATTGTCAGTTGCTAGTTGTCAGTTGTTAGCTAATGACTAATGACTGATGACCAATGACTGATGACTAATTATCGAGGATTTCTCCGGTTTTTTTGAGCTGTCGCAGTTTGCGACCATCTTCGCTAAAGGTATAGCAAACACGACTAGCTACTTTTTCTTTTTCGGAGTAGTGCATGACATTGGAGCTATGAATAGGAGCTTCAAATGTCACGATTTTACCCGATTCCCCTTCTTGTTGGGGCTTGACGTGCTTCGTCCTGATATTTACACCTTTAACAATTACTTTGCTAACTTTAGGATAGGTCTTTAAGATTTCTCCGACTTTTCCTTTCTCTTTGCCAGTAATTATTTGAACGGTGTCGCCCGCTTTGACGTGCATTCTATGCCGTTGCGGTTCGCTCGTTGGTTTACCCTTTTTTCCGTACATTTTAAAGTACCTCTGGGGCTAAAGAAACGATTTTAGTGAAGTTTTTGTCGCGCAGTTCGCGAGCAACTGGGCCAAAAACGCGAGTCCCTTTAGGGTTGCCTTCTGGATTGATAATAACGGCGGCGTTGTCGTCAAAACGAATGCTCATGCCACTGTCACGACGCAAGGCTTTGCGGGTTCTGACAATGACGGCCCGGACGACATCGGATTTTTTGACTGCCATATTGGGAATGGCGTCTTTGACGACGGCAATTATGACATCGCCGACTCCGCCGTAGTGGCGGTTACCGCCTCCCAATACGCGGATGCACATTATTTTGCGTGCTCCACTATTGTCGGCGACATTTAAGTATGTCTGGGGTTGAATCATGGTTATTGATGATTGGTAATTGGTAATTGATGATTGGTAATTGGTAATTGGTAATTGGTAATTGGTTACTACTGCCAACTGTCAACTGCCAACTGCCAACTGTCAACTTTCAACTGTTAGCCGTTTTTTGTACCGAAGATTTCGGCAACTGTCCAGCGTTTGGTTTTGCTCAACGGACGGGTTTCAGTGATGCGGACTCGATCGCCCGGTTTACACTTATTTTCTTCGTCGTGAACTTTGTAACGTTTGGTGCGGACTACGATTTTGCCGTATTTGGTGTGGGAGGAGCGGTTTTCGATTGCCACTACCACAGTTTTGTCCATTTTGTCGCTGACTACTACGCCAACTCGTTCTTTAACTGCCATACCTACCTATTTTTGTTGTGCAATTGAGTTTTTTTGTAACTGCTGTGCGATCGGTTCGGCGACTTCTGTCTCTTAGCTAACTGCTGCGGTTGAGGCAGCCTGTTCGGTCTGTATAGACTGAGCTAATTTTTCAGCAACAGCAGCAGCCTCAGCCACCCTTTGCCGCTCACGTTCAACTGTCATCAGTTGAGCTAGTCGGTGTTTGGCGTGCTTGAACAAGTGGGGCTTATCCATACGGCCGGTAGCTTGGAACAACCGAAGTTCCATTAATTGGCGCTTGACGGCTAAAATTTGCTCTGCCACTTCGGCATCGTTCAAATCTCTAGATTCTTTAATCTTGGGTAAAGACATAATTTTGTCGTTGATCGTTATGACTGCTCATCTTCGCGGGTGATGAACTTGGTTTTAATTGGCAATTTGAAGTCTGCCAAACGCATTGCTTCGCGAGCAATTTCTTCGGTGACACCACCAATTTCAAACATTACCCGACCCGGCTTGACGACGGCAACCCAAAACTCAGGTGAGCCTTTACCAGAACCCATCCGGGTTTCTGCTGCTCGCTGGGTGACAGGTTTGTCGGGGAAAATCCGAATCCAGATTTTGCCACCCCGGCGGATGTAGCGGGTCATGGCGCGCCGTCCGGCTTCTATTTGGCGAGAAGTGATCCAGGCGGGTTCGATAGCTTGGAGCGCGAAGTCACCAAAGCTAACTGTGTTGCCGCGGGTGGCAACACCGCACATTCTCCCGCGCTGTTGTTTGCGGAATTTAGTTCTTTTAGGGCTTAACATGGCTGGGGGATTTGGTAATTGGGAATTGGCAATTAGTAATTGATAGTTGGTAATTGGTAATTGGTTTTGAACCCTTCGACCCTTCGACTCCGCTCAGGACGGCGCTCCGCTCAGGGCATCGCAACTGACCATTCACCACTGACAATTAACAGTTAACCACTAGCCTTCGTTCGATCGATCTTCAAAATCCTGGCGGCGACGCTTATTCTTGGTACGAGGCAAAGCTGCGTTCGGGGCTGCGATTTGCTCCTGTCCAGGAATAATTTCGCCTTTGAAAACCCAAACTTTAATGCCGAGGATACCGTAGATGGTTTGGGCGGTGCAGTAGGAGTAATCAATGTCAGCACGCAATGTGTGCAAAGGAACTCTTCCTTCCCGCGTCCACTCAGTACGGGCGATTTCTGCGCCGTTGAGTCGTCCGCTGACTTGAATTTTGATGCCTTCGACACCTACTTTTTGAGCGCGGGTAATCGCTTGGCGAACAACTCGGCGGAAAGATACGCGCCGTTCTAGTTGCTGAGCGATGTACTCTGCGATCAGAGTGGCATCGGCATCGACTCGTTGAACTTCAACAACGTTGATGCGGATTTGGCGGTTGTTGCCGAGTAGCTGTTGCAAACCGACTCGCAATGTTTCAATGCCTGCTCCACCGCGGCCTACGACAACACCAGGTCTGGCTGTGAACACTTCTAGGTCGATTTGATCGGCTTTGCGTTCAATTCGGACTGAAGAAATCCCAGCGTTACTGAGGTTTTTGCGGACGTACTTGCGAATTTTGAAGTCTTCTTGCAAGAGTTCGGGATAGTTTCTGGCATCAGCAAACCAACGAGAGCGGTGCTCTTGGGTTATGCCGAGGCGAAAACCAATTGGATGTATTTTTTGTCCCATAACAGTTTCTCTTGGTTATTTGTCTAGGAGCGGAGCTACTATCACTGTGATGTGACAGGTTGGCTTGCGAATTTGGTAGGCACGACCTTGGGCGCGGGGTCTAAAGCGCTTGAGGACTGGGCCTTGGTCTGCGTAAGCTTGAGAAACTACTAGCTTGGATTTGTCCAATCCTGCGTTGTGTTCGGCGTTGGCTACTGCGGAACGCAAAACTTTAACAATTGGTTCGCAGGCTCGGTACGGCATGAATTCGAGTAGAATCAGCGCTTCTTGATAGCTTTTGCCTCGAATTTGATCGAGAACTCGGCGCACTTTGAAGGGCGAACTTCTAATATAGCGGGCGATCGCCTTTATTTCGGATGTGGTATCTATAGCCATTGCGATTTTTGTAATTGGGAGTAAGGTAATTGGAAGGTAATTGGTAATTGGTAATTGTTTGCCGATTACCTATTACCTGTCACCTAATTAGGCTATCTTTTGGCCTTTTTGTCACCACTTTTAGCGTGACCTCTAAAGGTGCGAGTAGGAGAAAATTCTCCTAATTTGTGACCCACCATTTGGTCTGTAACGTAGACAGGAACGTGTTGTCTGCCGTTGTGAACTGCGATGGTGTGACCTACCATTTGAGGCAGGATTGTGGAAGCTCGCGACCAAGTTTTAATTAACTGTTTTTGGCCAGCAGCATTGAGTTTTTCGATTTTTGTCATCAGATGGTCTGCGACAAACGGGCCTTTTTTTAATGAACGAGACATGATTTTTCTAATGAGTGAGTTATCAGTTGTCAGTTGTCAGTTGTCAGTTGTCATGAGTCAATAAATAAAAACTAATGACTAATGACCAATGACTAATGACTAACTCTGTCTGCCACCCTTGCCACGCTTGGAAGATTTACGGCGACGGCGGACAATTAAAGCGTCGCTGCGCTTGTTTTTGCTCCGGGTTTTGGCACCCAATGCTGGTTTACCCCAAGGAGTTACAGGCCCAGAGCGTCCAATGGGAGCTCTGCCTTCACCACCACCATGCGGGTGATCCACTGGGTTCATTGCCGATCCGCGGACGGTTGGGCGACGGCCTTTCCAGCGGGTGCGACCGGCTTTACCAAGGCTGATGTTTCTAGCGTCTGTGTTGCCGACTTGACCGATGGTGGCGTAGCAATCGGCGCGGACTTTGCGTTGTTCACCAGAGGGCAATTTGAGGGTAACGTAGCTACCTTCTTTTGCCATTAGCTGAGCGCTGGAGCCTGCGGAACGGACGATTTGTCCGCCTTTACCTGGTACTAGCTCGACGTTATGGATGCTTGTACCTAGGGGTATGTTGCTCAGGGGTAGGGCGTTACCGATTTCGATCGGTGCGTCTGGGCCTGAGACAATTACTGTACCGACGGCTAAGTTCAGCGGATGAAGGATGTACCGTTTTTCGCCGTCTTTGTAGAAGACTAGGGCGATGCGGGCGTTGCGGTTGGGGTCATATTCGATTTCCTTGACGGTAGCAGGAATGCTGTGCTTGTCGCGGCGGAAGTCGATGTCTCTATAAAGGCGTTTGTGACCGCCTCCCCGGTGACGACAGGTGATGACGCCTCGGTTGTTGCGGCCTTGTTTGGTGTGTTTGTTGCTCGTTAGAGACTTTTCGGGCTCTGAGCGAGTAACTTCAGCGAAGTCCGAGACGCTTTTTTCTCGGGTGCTGGCGGTATAAGGTCGGTAAGAACGAATGCCCATAATCGATC
>JAYTZD010000163.1:0-35681 GCA_043742065.1 Oscillatoriales bacterium | reverse complement strand
TTAGAACCTACTAGCAAAAAATGTACGTTTGGATATTGTTTGAGTAATATTGCTGCTCCATTAATAAAGTTAGGATAGTCTTTCATAGGATGATAACGAGCAAATCGACCAATCAAAAAACAGTCACTGGGTAGACTTAATTCTTTTCGGATCGAGTTACGAGCTTCTATTGATGGATAAAAAAGTTCTGTATCAAATCCATTAGGAATGGTAATTGTTTTAGTTGTTTTGTAACCTAATTTTTCGTGTTGATCAGCTCCTACCTGAGAGTTATAGATAATCTTTTTGGAGAAAATGCTGAGGAAAATTAGTATTTTAATTACAGCCACAGTTCCTGGTCTTTCGTAACTCAATGAGTGTAAAGAATGCCGAATATTCCATATTACAGGCACGGATTTTAAGCTAAAAATGCTTGTTAGCTGTGCCACCAAATTAGAATGATACATCCAACCTTGGATCAGGTCAGGCTTGATTTTATTGACTATATTAACCAATTTCCAAATGATATTTGGTGTGGGTAGCGCTCCTGGTTTCATGCCGATAGTATAAACAGGTATACCCAAGGCTTCAATGCGATCGCCCAAAGTTCCCCGATCTATTAAAGAAACCACAACTGGACTAAAGCGCTCTCGGTCTATCTTAGAAAGCAGCTTATAAAGCATCATTTCAGCTCCACCTGTATAGAGTCCAGTGATAATATGAACTATGACCAAATGATTATCCATGTTCGCATCTCCATTGACCTTCAGCAATTCCTAACATGAGCGACCAAATAATTAATTCTTTTGGCTGATAAAAAATAAAATCTCCTGACTGACTCATTAAAAAGAACGCAAAAATAAAAAATGCTGGATAACAATGATGATAAAAAGTTTGCCAGATTCTTTTGATTAGGAAAAACCATATAAATAAAGACGAAATGCCTAGACCCAAAGCGTACTCTATCAAAATGTTGTGATAGTGTGGAGGATAATAAACGGTATCATTATGTATAAAACTCAAATTTGTCTTAGTAATCAGGGATGGTGTAGCGTTCCAACCAACGCCAAACAGTGGAATGGAGTCAGAGGCTATTTGCTGCAGACCGTTTGCCCATATTGCATCTCTTGAATTTAGAGTGGAAATTCCTTCTGTATCTGTACGCTCGGCAATTAAAGATGAAAAAATATCACCTCCAAAATTAAGCAACATAAAAATAGTAAATGTTGCAAACCCTATTATTAGACTATAATATTTTATTGTTGTTGTTAATGGCATTTTTCTAGAATAAATCATAAACAACAAAAGAAATAATAGAATAGATGTTCTACTAAATGTCAGCAATAAAAATATTAAAGAGAAAAATACCATTATATTATTTTTCCTGAGCAGCGCTATTAAGCAAACTATTACTGAAACCTGACTAAAACTAGGAGCAGTCATTGCGGCTGAATAAATCCTATTAAATGTTCCAAATTGTAATTGGTAAACAAACAAAGCACTAATTGATAAAATGATGAATAAAACAATTAAAATACTTTCTGCTGTCTGGATACCTAGCCGATGAACCAGCCCCTTAGCTAGATAAAAGCTCAATAAAAACCTCAAGAAGCAAACTATACTATCTAGTATATATAGATTACCCAGTTCAATACCATTTACGAAACTTAAAGTCAAGATTGACAATAAAGACAAAATAAATAACAAATCTTTTCCATCTATTTTTATGACACCATTTATAATACTGATTACGATAGAAACTCCTAGCAAAAAATCATACCAACCTAAATATGCAGTATGCCATAGGCTAGTTAATGGTTTATCTTCAGGGAGAGGGAAAATTTGAGTGCTGCGTAAGCTCATGTAAATTATCAGAGAAATTACTGGCATTGGAGCCACTTTAAGGCATTGTTTAAAACGCTCAAAAGTTCCTGGCGATTTATGTGAATTAACATTTTTATATTCAAGCATATAATTTTATTATTTTGCTTTTTAGTTAGTTGATAATCTTAAAATATGAAATTCTGTCTGTTGCACTAACTTTTGCATTGAAAAGTTTTCAATGATTGTTTTTCTTGCCTTCTCTGCTAATGCGAGTTGGTCAGGCACAGCCAAATTTAATAAACTGTACCATCCCGCCGCCAAAGCTTCTGGATTTTTCAGTGGAACCACTATACCTGTATCCCCAACAATCCAAGCGGAGTCCCCAACGTCTGTCACAACACAAGGCACGCCACAAGCCATTGCCTCTCCAATCACATTCGGAAATCCTTCGCCATAGGAAGAAGAAGAACAATTTATATTGAGAGCATTAAATACCGCAGGCATATCTGAGCGTCCGCCTACCCAGATTACTTGTTCATAAATGCCGAGATCGTTGGTCATCTGTTGCAATTCCAGTGCATATTTTTCTGAACCAATACCGACACAGACAAAATGCACATCCTGTCTTTCTTTACAAAGTAACGCTGCTGCTCTGAGAAAAGTGGGATGGTCTTTCATGGGGTCTAATCGTCCCACCAAACCAATTAAAATTATGTTTTCGGAAATACCCCATTCCGATCGCACTTTTGCTCCTGCTTCCGAGTTGGGCTGAAAACGTTCGGTGTCAATGCCATTGGAAATAAGCACCATTTTATCAGGGGCAAATCCATGACTTAGGCAATCGTCTTTACCTGCATGGGAATTAACAACGATCAGATCGGTAAAATAGGATAAAAGTCTCTCTAACTGGGAGAGCAGACGCCCTAGCCCATCATCACAACCGGGAGGTGTGTGAGACCCACGTATTCCCCAAATAATTCGCGTTGAAGGGAAAAACGGTTTCAACAACATGATGACTATATTCGATCCACCCAGGTATCCATGTAACACATCCGGGTTTATGCGTTTAAGGTGCTGAAAAAGACACCAAAAAAAGCCTAATATATCCCAACGTTCCTGTTTGTCGAGACAGATTATTCGGCAATCGCTATCTTGCAGGTCTTTCAACAAAAGTCCGCCAGAGTAAAAGTATAATAGCGTGACATCAAAGGATTGTTTATTTATCCCTTTTACCAGGGCAATTAATTGTCTTTGAGCGCCCCCATAGTTAAGATCCCGGATGATAAATGCAACTTTTTTTTTCATGGTTTTGTTAATTCAAATTAATGTGTATCGCTACCGCACTTTTATGATATTTTTTTGACATTCTACCGCATAATATTTTTAGCTTTTTGCATAATTTTTGCTTTTTGAATCATTACTTGAATGTTGAAATCCAGAGGTTTTTGCATATCTATCTTTTGGCGAGCCGAGCGGATCGCATCTTCAACTCCATCAGGTACATTATTTTTCCACCAGTTCATTTGCTCGCTATAACACCAGACATACTCGTCTGAAGTGGAGAGGGCATAATATGTGTTGTGTTCGAGCCATTTTACTCTTTCTTCGGAACTAAGGTGATAACTGAGCAGTTCTTCAGGAGGTTGACGCATCGCAAACAGTTGGTCTACATAAAGAGCTTGTCCTACCTGAACCTGAGCAGCATATTTTGAACGATTTTCGGGTGCAACAAAGGTGAGAACTTTCTCTTTGATTAATTTGGATGAATCAAAAAAAGACTCTGGCTTTGTATAGTAATAAGAATTCTCATTCCCATCAACCAACCTGATATTAGGCTCAGCAATATCTAGCATACCATTGAGAAATGGGGCTAACAGCCCATATTGATATGTAGAAAGTTGACCCATCCGCTCTTTAGGATCTGGTTCATCCAGAAAGCGGTCTAAATAGCTTAGTTGAAATAAAGAAAGAACTTTTACTCCAGGTAATTCCTGCTGAAGTACCTGCATGAATTTAGCACCTCGCTTGCGTACTTGTTGCCAGTATTCTTCAAAGGACTTCTCTTTTGCACTAGGAAGATTTGGATAAATCCAGGGATTCACACCATAAGGTTCTGGATCGAAAAGAATGCCTGCAAATCGCCCCGCTCGTGCTGCTTTTGCGAAGAGACGAATATTCTGCTCTGTCGCTTTCCAATCACTCTCATTAAACCAATCCCATCCTTCATCTGTTGTCGCCCACATTAGCACAAAATTATCCTTAAATTTAGAAAATTTTGTGGTTTTAAGGTTTTCCAAATCTGGAGTAAATTTTGCAATATTATAAGGCTTATGCAAAAAGACATTCTTAGCACCTTCAAGGCTAATGACGATTCCATCAAAGGGGCGCTTTTCCATTTGTTGAATGTTTTGCTTAACAAAGGCAGGGGTAGGCACACCCCAGCCATATTCTATGAGTTTCTTTGGCAGTTTTTGGGCTTGTGTATTTGCTTGTGTATTTACACAGCCTATATAGAATATAGTCATACACAAAGCAGCTATTGCTACTTGGTAAAGTAGCCGAATTTTGTCTTTATATCTCCGAAATTTCCTAATCATATTTTACTTAAATAGTTAGCATTTAGTTTTTTATAAACGGAACCTTTCTGTCTGGTATTTTTGATTGGTATTCATAATAGTTGGTATTCAATTACCATTTATACTGCTTTATTTGCATAATTATCTTTGAGGTAAACTAAGTATCCCACAGGTAATGCTATTAGCCATAAAATTTTACCAATTGCTGTCTTAATATTGGCGATTTGTTGGCTAAGTTTATTACCTAGATGGAAAGAAAATCGACTGTAGTGGACAGCAGAGCGCAAAAAACTCAACGGATCGAATCGGAACCATTCTGTGTAGTTATTTAAAATATCTAAATGATTGATTTGCGCCCCAATAGCACTCTTCCTTGGATTTTGAGAATTCCGAATAATTGAAGGCTGGTCTGTCCAATAAGTTCTTAAAGCCTCATTAACAAACCTAGTTTTATACTTTTTGGCAATCTTAGACCATAGCACGGATTCGGGAATGTAAGTTCCGATTATTTCTTCACAACGGGGAAACTCTCGGAGTACGTCAGTGGAGTGAAAACCCCATTTTTCTCCGGTGACTTTGAAGCGATAAATAATTTCTAGAGAATCAGAATTGGTGGGATTAGATGGGAAAATATCGCCAATAATTTTACCATCTGAACTTTTACACAAACAGGTAACACCGGAAAACTTTGCTTTTTCATCTATTGGAATTGAATCCCAATGGTATTTAAACCTCTCTAAAGCTTGTGGTTCGCAGGAATCATCTGAGTCAAAAGTGAGAAATAATTTTCCCTTAGCTTCTCGGACACCTCGATTAAAAGCAATGTGTTTGTGACTATTTTCTTGATAGATATAGCGAATCGGTAGTAGGTTTTCCTGCTGCCATTGCTCGACTAATTCACGAGTATTGTCAGTGGAGCCATCATCTACTATTAACCACTCGAAATCACGGTAAGTTTGTGCTTTCAGGCTCTCGTAAACGCGATGGAGAGTATGGCGACGGTTATAAGTTGCAGTGAAAACTGTAAATACATATTCGTGTTTTTGATTTTTTTCTAATGGTTTGCTATTTTCTGTGAACATTTCTATTACTCCTTGATTACTTGATTAATTAATGATTCCCAGAGCGGTATCACCTTTTCTAAACTAAACCTTTCTGTTGCCTCCTGAGCCCTATCGGCTAAAATTTGACGTTTTTTTTCATCGGACATTAAGCGCCCCATTGCAGTGGCTAATGCTGACACATCTTCATTCGATACTAAGATACCATCTACACCATCGCGAATAATCTCTCGTGGTCCGCTAGGACAATCTGTGGAAATTACGGGTAATCCACAGGCCAATGCTTCAAACAAAACTGCTGGTAATCCCTCCCAACGAGAAGACAAAATGAATAGCTTTGCAGTTTTTAAAGCAGCAATTGGGTTATTAGTCTGTCCTGGTAATAGAACTCGATCGCCTAAACCCAACTGATCTCTTAAATTCTCAAGTTCTTTTCTCATTTCTCCTTCCCCGAATATTAGTAATTGCCAGTCTGGATACCGATCGATAATTTTATGAAAGGCTGACAGCAGAAGTTCAAAATTCTTTTGATATACTAAGCGGCCCATTGCGATCGCCCATTTTTTATTGGGGTCTGCTCCTTTAGGTAAATCGAACGTACCAGGCTCATTGCTAATTGGTTGCAATGGGTTAAAGATAACTGCCCTTTGTGTTTTGGGTAACCAGTTATCAAAATAATTATCAACTCCTTCACTGACGCTTACCACTTTATTAGCTAGTGGATAGATCCAATGACGCAATTTCTTCCAAACGTTTTTAGTGTCACTACCTGGATTATTCTGCTCGTTAACTAGTACAGGATAGTTTGTTCCGATAAGAGCTAACAATGTCAATATATTTGTTTCAACCAAAAACGAGATGACTGCATCTGGCTGAAGCGATCGAATTATTTGTCTCAATACCCAAAGACGGTAAAGATTATTCCACAAAGCATGGAACGGTGTTGGTGAATTACCTGCTATGTTTAGAGCTAGTCTGTCAACTCCATCTGGTACATTGTAGAAATCATTTTTAGTTCCAGCAATTGTTACAAAGGAAACCTGATTACCTTTTTTGAGAAACCCTTCAGCGATCAAAATTGCTGCTCGCTCGGCACCGCCACATAAAAGAGATGGAGTTACTAAAGTCAGTCGCATTGTTTTTTGATTGTCACTAAAGTTTCCTAATAGATTTTCTGCTTCTGGTAGTTCACCTGTTTCCCACTCGCTACCCGATAATTCTTTCCCTGCTTTACTGTTAGTCATTTTGCCTCTTTAATAAATAAAAACACCAGTAGGATGTAAAACTCAAGCATATTAAATATACACAACTTGTCGATAATGCAATTCCACTAATTCCAAACACTTTCATGAAAAAGTAGTTTAACCCGATATTGACTATTAAATTAATTCCAGAACCCCACATCAGAATATGATTTGCCCGCAAGGCGGAAATTAGCCTAACTACTAAAATATTCGCTAGGTAAAAAGGAATCTGCAAGGCATAAAATGCTTGTATTTTAGCCACTACAATAGTATCTTGGCTGCTAAATGTACCTCTTTGGAACATGATCTCAACAATTTTTTCAGAACCCAGATAGAAAAACGCTGTTAATGGTAAAGTTATTATAAAGATTAAAAAAAGATAGCGCCTCAATGTATGACGTATAGCCATCCAATCCTCACGGGCAACCATTTTGGAAAAATAGGGAATCACCGCTGTACTTAATGCTATGCTAGTGATAGTAATCGGCAATGCAATTATTCTATTACCATAGTTCAATGAAGCTACACTACCAGATGGCAACATTGTGGCCATAGATTGATCGACTAAATTAGTGCTAGACATTAAAAATGCAGCAGCAATCATTGGGGCATACTGACCAGCTACTTCACTTAGATGAGTGTCAAATCCATACCATTTTGGTAGCAAAGAAATACCCTGTCGTCGTAGTACGATTCCCAGCACAAGCATTTCCAGTAGTTGACCGCAGACTAGCCCAGATGCAAGGCTAAAGACACCCCAAGAATTAATCCCGAAAAGAAATAGAATTGTAATAGCGGGAGTAATAATCGGAGTAATAGCCACTAAAGCGAACTGCTCTCCTGCATTCAAAACAGCACCCCAGATGGTCATCATACCCGTCAGCAGGATCATCGGAGCGATCGCGCAAAGTAGCTTGTAAGTAAGATCTAATTTTTCCGCACTAAAACCTGCCGCCATCTTTGGCAGATACAGTGGTGCGGTAGCCAACATTAATACTGTTGTAATTCCTAACAGTCCCAGACTCCAGGCTAGGGCACCAGAAAAAAGTTTTTGAGCTGCTTTTATACCTTCTTGCTCTCGCACCCGAATGTAAGTAGGTATGAGAGCTGCGTTAAAAGAGCCAGCTATTACAGTGGTAATCAAAAAAGGAATCACCAACGCAATTAAAAACGCATCCAGATCATCCGCTGTACCAAATTTCCAAGCAACTACCAATTCTTTGCTGACAGATGCCACTTTCACAAATCCGGTTCCTATACCAACCGTAACAGCAGCACCAAAAATTTGGCGATTGGTGGAGCCACTTGTGAATTTTTTCCAGAAATCGAGCCATTTCTGATATTGCCAAACTTTCATGAGAGATAGATCCAAATTAGGTGAATTTTGGCAAATAACATTCTACTAGCATAGCTTCAGTTACAAGCACACCAGAATCTTGTGATGCACCCATTAACTATTAACAGCCATAGCCCCAATCAATTTCCCAACCTTATAGCATTCTATAGGCTTCGAGAAAAAGTATCCTTGCCCGTAGAGGCACTTCAGAGCTTTGAGCTGAGCTATTTGCCATCTCGTTTCCACTCCTGTAGCAATCATTCCCATGCCTAACTCCTGAGTTATCGCAACAATTTTGTGAAGAATTTCTAAGTCCGGGTTACTAGCATCTAGACCGCTGACCAAAGAACAATCTAGCTTCAAACTATCGAATTTTCCATACTTTAGTCGCGTCAATTGATAGAGCTGAATTAATGATACATCACTCAGACCACAATGGTCAATTTGTACTTGCAATCCTAAAGTTTTAAGTTGGACAAAAACTGACCCAGCCCACTCAGCATTCTGTGTTACAACATCTTCAGGAATTTCTAACCTCAAACTAGAAGCGTTAAGATTTGTTTCCTGCAATATTTGCTCTATTGTCTCAATTAAGTCGGCATGGAACAACTGTTTGCTGGTCAGATTCACGCTGACTGTGAAAGGAGAGTTAAGCCGAAATTGTGACTGCCAACTCTTCATCTGGTTGCAAGTTCGTCGCAGCATACACTCGCCAATCGGCACAATCAAGCCTGTTTCTTCTGCCGCTGGTAGGAATTCGTCGGGCCACAGCAAACCTCTAGTCGGATGTTGCCAGCGCAACAGCGCCTCGAAACTACTAATCTGATTAGTTTCTAGGCAGACGATCGGCTGATAGTGAATCCGAAACTCCTCATTTTCCAGAGCCACACGCAAATCATTTTCTAACTGCACAGATGCTGCACTCCTAATCTTTACCAGAGTGGTGGTTTCTTTGGCTGTATTGGCGTGCGAATTGGCTGTTGAATACCCAGGTACATACTCAGGCACTAACTGGTGTAGCATTGAGACTATTAAATTGGTATCATTGCGATCGCCCGCTTGACAAAGAGCTTCTACTTCCAGCTCAATATTTTCTTTCACAATCCGACTAGCATTTCCCAAACTCAGAATCTTTTCATGTTTAGTTTTGTTGTATTTCTCACCGGGAATAAACAGTTCTTCAAACAACTTTTCTCCAGGCCGCAGCCCTGTGAACTCGATTTCTATGTCTTTGCCCACTTCATATCCTGAGAGCCGAATCAAATCCTTTGCTAAATCACAAATTCTGACGGCTTCCCCCATTTCTAGCATGAACACTTCCCCACCGTCACCGATGATTGCGGCCTGCAAAACCAGTTGAACTGCTTCGGGAATTGTCATGAAATAGCGACAGATATCTGGATGGGTAATTGTAATCGGCCCGCCCTCAGCAATTTGTCGCTTGAAAGTTGGTACGACGCTACCACGACTGCCAAGAACATTACCGAAACGAACTACTACAAAGGGATGTTTGCTTTTTCTTGCTGCTTGCAACACCAGCATTTCGGCAACTCTTTTGCTAGCTCCCATAATGCTAGTTGGATTCACCGCTTTGTCGGTGGAAATCATCACAAAGTTTTGCACATTGTATTTCAATGCCATATCCAGCAGATTTTTCGTCCCCCGCACATTATTGGTAATCGATTCGGGTGGGTTTAACTCCATCATGGGTACGTGTTTGTGAGCTGCCGCATGAAAAATCATGTCAGGTCTGGTTGTTTCAAAAACGTACTCTAATCGCTCTACTAAACGAATGTCGGCGATGCAAGCTGTCAGTTTAGTAATATTTGTTTGGTGATTTCTGCTGGTTTTTTTGAGTTCTGACAAGACTTTTTCTAGTTCTTGTTGAATGTTGAATACAGAGTTTTCTCCGTGTCCGACGATGATGATTTCGGCGGGAACACACTTTAATATTTGCCGACAAAGTTCGCTGCCGATCGATCCGCCTGCACCAGTAATTAAAACTTTTTTGCCTCCAATCAATCCCAAGACTTTCTGAATGTCGGTTTGGATCGGGGAGCGACGAAGTAAGTCCTCAATCTGTACTTCTCTGAGGCTACCTAAACTCACACGACCGTTGATGATTTCATTGAGGCCGGGGAGGGTGCTGGTTGGAATTCCAATTGACTGACAAATTTCTACGATCTCCCTAATCTCTTTTCCTGGAGCTGAGGGGATGGCGATCATGACTTTGCCGATATTTAACGATCGCACAATTTCCGGAATCCGATAACGATTGCCGACTACTGTCAGTCTGCGAATCTGCTTGGTAATTTTTTTGGGGTCGTCGTCGATGAAAGCGATTGGATCGAGTCCTACCTCCGGGCTCCTCTGCATGGTTTGCATCAGAGATGTGCCTGCACTGCCCGCACCGACTATCAGGATGCGATCGCGTTGCTGAACTTTCCACGGTTTTTGGTTCCATCTTTCCAGAGCTGGAATGCTGAAACGAATGGCCGCAACTAACAAAAAGCTGATCATAGCGTCTAGGATCGGCAGGGATTGTGGTAGATTGGCGATCGGCGAATTATTTAGCTGGTAGAGTTGTTGGAATAATATAATGTTCACAAATAGAGATATACCGATCAGTATCACTATTTGTGCCATTTCTTCCAGGCCGGCATACTGCCAGTAACGCTTGTAGAAGCCACCGACATACAATACTGTAAGTTTGATTGTTAAAAATAATACTGTAATTACAGCTAAGCCCTGTAAGTAGGGAGTCAGATTCCATATACCATCTAAACGAATTTCCAGGGCTAATAATGGTGCGATCGCAAAACAAATTGCATCGATCGTCAAAAAATGACGGGTTCTCAATCCCACCAATACTTTGCTGATTTTTTTTATGTTCCTATTCATAAGATGTTATTAGAAAATAATTTGATCAAAACTATATCTAGTTGCTGGTAGGGTATTTTTTTATACCAGTGTTTAGATGAAATTAATCAGCATTTAAATCGCAAATTACTTAGGTGATATCATTAAGGTGACAGTATAAAAAATATCTTCCATCTCCTAATCTTTATTTTTCTAAATTTAACTTGTTGATATCGCCTTAGTGCTGCATCCATCTTGTCCTACCATTAGTTCTAATGTTCATAAATTTATAAGTCTTTACCGTATCTTCACAAAAATATGTAAATTTGTCGGTTATTCCGATCGCAAACAATATATTTCTGAAAACACGGACATTATTTCACTTAAGTGATAGGATGGATGTCTTAAATAATGAGTATAAAAACTGATATTGTTACTGTTTACAAAAAATCATTTTTCTGGAGTAACTCATGGAATCAACTGAAACTGGTATCGGGATTCAGGAATACTGGCAGATTCTGAAGCGCAGGTGGCTACCAGCCTTAGCTGTATTTGCGTCAGTTCTGGCACTCACCACCTACAGCACGCTGAAGGAAAAACCAGTTTATGAAGCAGAAGGAAAGCTGTTATTTAAGAAAACAACTCCTGGCTCTGCTTTAACAGAGTTGGGCAAAGAAATCGGACAGTTGACTCCGGCGGCGGAGCAAAGTAATCCTCTGACTACCGAAATTGAACTGATTCGTTCTATAGAAATTATCGAAAAAACCATCGATAGACTTCATTTGAAAGATGAAAAAAGTAATCATCTCAAAACAAAAGATTTTTCAAAAAAATTGACAGTAGCTACGATTCGGGGAGCTGATATTCTCACGGTGACCTACAAAGATAAAAATCCGAAGATAGCAGCAGATGTCGTGAAAACTATGATGGATTTTTATATAGATAATAATCAAAAGGTTAATCGCCTAGAAGCTGTGTCTGTTCGACAGTTTATCGAAAGAAAACTGCCTCATTCAGACAAGAATATGCGAAAAGCAGCGGCAGAATTGAGCAAATTCAAAGAAGATAATAAAATTGTAAATCTTGAAGAAGAAGCTAAATCGGCAGTGCTAGTGATGGCGGGACTAGAAACTCAAATTGACCAAGCTCGGTCTGAGTTTCTCAAAGCAACTGCGAAGTCAAAAGCATTTGAAAATGAATTACGAATGAATCCTCAGCAAGCATTAGCTGCTAGCACGATTAGCCAATCTAGTGCTGTGCAAGAAGCTCTGAAAGAATACAAACAGATAGAGCGGCAGTTGGCAGTTGAGCAAAATCGCTATGTGGAAACTTCGGAGATCATAATTAGGCTACAAACTAATAAAGCTACTATGAAAGCTTTATTAGACAAACAAATACAACAAGTTTTAGGTAGTGAAAAGCCGTTGCCAAATCAAAGTTTACAGATAGGAGAAGTGAAACCAAAACTGATCGAAGAATTTATCAAAGTAGATGTGGAACGTCAGGGTTTGGGTCAGCGAGTTACTATTTTGTCAGATGCTTTAGCTGGCTATAAGGAACGGGTGAAAGTTTTGCCGAAGCTGGAGAAGGGAAAGCGGCAACTAGAAAGAAAACTTCAAGAGTCTGAAGCGGATTATGAGGAATTACAGAAAAAACTTCAGCAAATTCGGATTACTGAAAATCAGCAAGTTGGAAATGCTCGAATTGTCCAAAGACCGAGTGTTCCTGAAGAACCAGTGGCTTCTCGTAAGTCTTTATTGCTGGTTTCGGGTATTTTGCTAGGAACTTTGCTCGGTATAGTCGCGGCGATAGTTTTGGAGTCTCAAGATAAGTCTGTGAAAACTATTGAAGAGGCGAGGGAATTGTTTGGCTTTACTTTGTTGGGGGTGATTCCTTTCCATAGAAAGTCTGAAAAAAATCCTCGGCGTAATTTCTGGTGGATCAAGTCTACTGGACAGGATTTAGAACTATCTCCTCGACAGATTGTGGTGAGGGATATTCCTCATACTTCGAGTAATGCTGCTTACCGAATGCTTCAGGCAAATTTGAGGTTTCTGAGTTCTGATAAGGAGTTGAAAGTGATTGTGGTTAGTAGTTCATTACCGCAAGAGGGTAAGTCTACTGTGTCGGCTAATTTGGCTGTGGCTATAGCTCAATTGGGACGGAAGGTTTTGCTGGTGGATGCGGATATGCACTGTCCTGTTCAACATGGAATTTGGGAACTTCCTAATCAAGTTGGTTTGAGTAATGTGATTGTGGGACAGGCTGAATTGAAAAGTGCGATCGCGCAAGTGATGGATAATTTAGATGTGCTGACTTGTGGGGTGATTCCGCCTAATCCAATGGCTTTGTTGGATTCGCAGCGGATTAGTTTATTGATTAAACAATTTTCGGCTAGTTATGATGCGGTGATTATTGATGCTCCTTCTTTGAATGTTGCTGCTGATGCTCTGATTCTGGGGAATAAGGCAGATGGGATTTTATTGGTTGTGCGGCCGGGAGTTCTAAATTCTGGTACTGTGGCTTTTGCGAAGGAGCTTTTGAAGAAATCTAGTCAGCACGTTTTGGGCTTGGTGGTGAATGGAGTTAGTTCTAAAAATGAACCCCATAGCCATTACTATTTTACTAATGAATCTTATGCTCAAGAGCAGAGTCCTAGTTTGAATCAAAAGATATTGTGATTATCAAAGGGAGATGGGGAAAATTTTTAACTAATAATTAAGGATTTTTTGGGATCGTGGATTTTGTCGGGCCCGATCGCCCAAAAATCCAAACTAATCCGTAGCTGTATCAAATTCTACTAAACTTGGGGAGCAAATCGGTTAATGTCTCTATTGTTCTTCAGTGACTGATACTGATCACGATCGCGCCAAATGTTAAATAGACTTAAAAATTCATGCGTTTAGAGCAGCTTCAAGCATTTCTTTCAGTTGCCCAAACCGGAAGCTTTCAGCAAGCCGCAGGGAAGTGTGGCGTTACCCAATCGACGATTAGCCGCCAAGTGCAGGGACTAGAAGCTGAACTTGGTTTATCTCTGTTTCACCGCACAGCCCATGCCAAGCTGACTTTGGGTGGGGAACGTCTGCTACCTCATGCTCGCAAAATCTGTCAGACTTGGCAAAATGCTACTCAGGAATTGGGAGACTTGCTTGCGGGTAAGCAGCCGGAACTTTGCATAGCGGCTATTCATTCGGTTTGTGCTGCTTATTTGCCGCCTGTACTTCAAAAGTTTTGCCGGGATTATCCAGAGGTGCAGTTGCGGGTGACAGCCCTGGGGAGCGATCGAGCTTTGAAAGTCCTCAAAGACGGTTTGGTGGATGTAGCGGTGGTGATGAACAATCGGTATTTTACTCAAGGCCCCGAAATGTTGGTTGAGGTGCTTTACAATGAGCCGATCGAGGTGTTGATGGCGGCGAGTCATCCGTTGGCTCAATACGATCGAGTACCAATGGCGGAATTGATTTGTTACCCGCAAGTGGTTTTTAAGGATGGCTACGGAATGCAGCGGATGGTGCAAGATGAATTTGGACGGATGGGTGCTAAACTGCAAGCTGTTTTGGAGTTGAATACTCTGGATGCTTTTCGGGGGGTGGTGCGACAGGGAGAATTGATTGCTTTGTTACCACATTCGGCTTTGCTGGAAGCGCAGGGCGATCGCACTTTAGCGATTCGTCCGATCGAGAACCAAAGACTAAATTCTAAGGTTTCTGCGATCAGTAGTGCGACAGCCGATCCGATTTGGACTCGCGAAGTCGTTTTAGTGACAACTCACGATCGAATGCAAATTCCGCCGATCGCCCATTTCTGCCAATTAGTACGAGAATTTGTGCCACCGCAATTTGATATATTAAAAGTCGGAACAACTAACAACTAACAAACTAACAACTAACCCTTCGACTACGCTCAGGGCACGCAAATAACTAATAACAACTAACAAAATTATGAGTAATGCTTTTAGAGAATTGCTAAGAAAAATTGGCAGTGGTGTACACACCGGAGAAAATTTAACTCGCTCGGAATCAGCCGCAGCAACCCGGATGATGCTGTTAGGAGAAGCAACACCAGCTCAAATAGGAGCTTTTATGATTTCCCACCGAATTAAGCGGCCGACGGGGGAAGAATTGGCAGGAATGCTCGATGCTTATGAAGAATTAGGGCCGAAACTCGCTTACCCAAACAGAGAAAAAGGCTTTGCAGTATCTAGTGTTGCGGTGTTTGGAGTTGCTTACGACGGGCGATCGCGTACAGCCCCAGTGAGTCCTCTAACAGCCCTAATTTTAGCCACCGCAGGCGTTCCCAGTCTCATGCACGGCGGCGATACCATGCCGACAAAAGAAGGTATTCCCCTCATAGAGATTTGGCGCGGTTTGGGTGTTGACTGGACAAAACTTAGTATAGAAAAAGTTCAGCAAGTTTTTGACAACACTGGTTTGGGTTTTGTCTACATTCCCAAGCATTTTCCCCAAGCTGATAGTTTAGTTTCCTATCGGCGCGAAATTGGCAAACGGCCACCTTTTTCGACAATGGAATTGATGTGGTGTCCTTGTGATGGCGATGTTAACGTCATCTCCGGCTACGTCCACCCGCCGACAGAAGGTATGTTTATCAAGACTTTTGAATTGCGAGGAATCAAGAATTATACCACAATCAAAGGACTGGAAGGAAGTTGTGATTTGCCGCGCGATCGCACTGCGATTATCGGTATTGCTAAGCCGGATGCTGAGTTTGAGCGAGTGCTCTTAAATCACGGAGATTATGGTTTTAGCAACACAAATCCTGCCTTTGAATCCACCTCTGAGTTGTTAAAACAAATGCAGGAAGTGTTACAGGGAAAACCATCAGAATTGATGCAGTCCGCTATCTGGAATGGCGGATTTTATCTGTGGCGCTGTGGAATTTGTTTGGATATAAATTCTGGTTTTATCAAAGCAGAAATTTTATTAACTAGCGGTCAAGTTTCTCAAAAACTTGAGGAAGTTAGCAATTCTGTAAATAGTTGACTGTTGACGGTTGACGGTTGACTGTTGACGGTTGACAGACGAATAACGAATAACGAATAACGAATAACTAATAACTAATAACTAATAACTAATAACTAATAACTAATGATCAATGATAAAATTTCTGTAATTGTACTTGCAGGTGGCAAGAGTTCTCGGATGGGTAGGGATAAAGCTCTATTGGAAATTGATGGTAAATGCCTATTAGAGCGATCGTGCGAAGTGGCTGCGAATCTAACCTCAGAAGTTTATGTTATGACTGCTTGGCCCGATCGCTATCGATCGACTTTAAGCAAAAAATGTCAATTTCTGGTAGAATACAATCCCGGTTCCGGGCCTTTGATCGCCTTAACTCAGGGATTGACTCAAATTACTACAGAGTGGATTTTACTCCTAGCTTGCGATTTACCCTTGTTGAATGCCCAGATGATTGAGCATTGGGCTAGTGACTTAGCAGCAGTACCGCCATCTACTTTAGCAGTTGTGCCTTATCAAAATTCGCGCTGGGAACCTCTGTGTGGATTCTACCGCCAGCAATCTCTGTCAAGTTTGCAAAGTTTTATTGAGGATGGCGGGCGATCGTTTCAAGTATGGTTGAATCAAATTGCAGTAGTACCTTTGTCTGTAGGGGAACGAGAAGCAGTAATGTTGTCAAATTGTAATACACTTGAAGAGTTTGAGCAATTAAACAAATTGGGAATTGGGAATGGGGAATTGGGAATCGGGCATAGGGTATAGGAATTAACCAATAACAAATAACTAATAACTAATAACTAATAACTAATAACCCTTCGACTTCGCTCAGGGCACCGCAAATAACAAATAACCCTTCGACTTCGCTCAGGGCACCGCAAATAACAAATAACAAATGAACTTACAACACTGGTTACTCGATCGCGATATCACGTTTCTCAACCACGGCTCTTTCGGGGCTTGTCCAATTCCCGTACTGGAAGCGCAAACAAGTTTTCGGGAACAGTTAGAAAGAGAACCTTTGCGCTTTTTGATGCGGGAATTTGAGCCGCTGTTAGATCATGCTAGAAACGAATTAGCCACCTTTATCGGTACCAGTGGCGATGAATTGGCATTTGTGCCCAATGCGACGACGGGAGTCAATGCAGTTTTGCGATCGCTCTTTTTTGCTCCGGGCGACGAATTACTAACTACAAATCAGGAATACAATGCTTGCCGCAATACACTAGATTTTGTAGCCAGCCGCACAGGCGCTAAAGTAATAGTAGCCGAAGTACCATTTCCAATAGAATCACCAGAACAAGTTGTCGAAGCAGTAATTAAGTGCGTTTCACCACAAACAAAACTAGCATTATTAGACCATATTGTCAGTCAAACTGGTTTAATATTTCCCATCAAACAGCTAGTGAGCGAATTAGCCCAAAGAGGTATAGATGTCTTGGTAGATGGAGCTCATGCACCAGGAATGATCGCGCTGAATTTGGATGAAATAGGTGCAGCTTACTATACTGGAAATTGTCACAAGTGGCTGTGCGCGCCAAAAGGTGCGGGCTTTTTGTACGTGCGGCGGGACAAGCAAGATGCTATTCGGCCAACAACTATCAGTCACGGTGCTAACTCCCCGCGCACTGATAAATCCCGCTTTCAATTAGAATTTGACTGGATGGGAACTGTCGATCCGAGTGCTTATTTATGTGTCCCTGTTGCGATCGATTTCATGGGTTCTTTGTTGGATGGCGGATGGCCGGAATTGATGGCAAAAAACCATGCTTTGGCATTAGACGGAAGACAAATATTGCTGGATAAATTAGATTTATCCCAGTCTTGTCCTGACGAAATGGTAGGTTCGATGGCGGTGATACAACTCAAAGATGCGGAATTTGATGCAGTTGGAAAGTCAGGAATTGCACCTTTGCAAGAGGCTTTGTGGGAGATTTTTAAGATTGAAGTGCCTGTGATTCCTTGGCCGGATGCAAATCAGCAGTTGGTGAGGATTTCGGCTCAATTTTATAATACTTTGCCACAGTATGAATATTTGGCTAAGGCATTGGTTGAGTTGATTTGTCTGTAATCAACCCACAACCCTTGATAGAAAAGACAGAAAAAGGACGGAGAGGGTGGGATTTGAACCCACGGTGACATCACTGCCACACTCGATTTCAAGTCGAGCGCATTCGACCACTCTGCCACCTCTCCCGGTGCACAAATTTCATCATACCAGCACTTGTCTTTAAGTACAAGCAGTTGCAGATTCAGTTTGCCGATAAAGAATTTTTTCTCTTTCTACAGCGAAACCTTGACCCACCCAAACCTGAGACACTTCCGATACTACTCCTGTTTCCAGCCGCACGATCGAGAAATTTCGCAGTTTTGAACACTCTCTGTCCACAATTCGCGGTACGCTGGCTGCATTCAAATACACCGTACCCTCCGCACTCACCACCGATTTCCGAAACTCGTGCTTGATGTGCCGCAGTTGATGGTGCATATGACCAAAAGTTACCAGAGGTATGTGTTTCCCAGAATTACGAGTTTTGTCGATCGCCTCCGCAAAATCTGGGTCGCCCCAGTCTCCTCCTAATGGCTTCCAATCTCGCCCACAGAGGTCGCCCGGAGCCTCTCCCAAGCCTTTAGGGCCTGTGTGACCCAGAAAAATCACATTTTCGCAGTCCGCGTCCGCAGCAGCCCCTGCAATCAGTCTGGCTGATTCCTCAAAACTCTCTACCCCAAACCACTCCGAGTAAAAATCGTTATATTTCCAATCCGATCCGCCCCAAGTAAACGGGCGACTTCCTACCACAGTTACGCCCAAGTCAGGAAAATCTCGTTTTCCATAACCGACGTGAGCTTCTCCCATTAAGTCTAATTGCTGTTTGACTCGATTTTCTTGTTGGCGATCGTAGGGACACTTACTTCTGCCCCAATCCGTTGCGGTGTACCAAGCGTCATGGTTTCCAAACACCACGGCTTTCGGAATGTCCAATTGGGCGATCGCGCGTACCACCTCCACCGACTCATTCCCAAAATCCCCCACAAACAGCACCAAGTCAGCACCCAGATGCTTCAGGGCCTCGCCATCTTCCGGTTCCCAGAGATCGTGAACATCCCCCACCACCGCAATTTTGATCGATTTAGTCTGATTCATTTGATTTCTCATGTGCGATCGATCCCTAGCCCCTTCTTATTCAGGATAGGAAACAGCGACCAATTTTTGCACTTTCCCCCAATCAATTTTAGATTTTAGATTTGCTTAACAGAACTGCCAGTTATTTTTGGTGAATTCAACTATAATTCAATATAATTAAAATTACACTTTAGCTTTCTTCGCCACCTTCCCCGGAATATTCTAACTGTGTTTACCACCATAACTTCTCCGAACTTGACCGAAACCAGACTGCCCGACGACTTGTTTGCCGCTATTAACGCCCTCAAACAAGAGTTGAACGCCGTCATTCTCGCCCATTATTACCAAGACTCGGATATCCAAGATATCGCAGACTTCATTGGTGATTCCCTAGAACTTGCCCGCAAAGCCGCCAACACCAACGCCGATGTCATCGTTTTTGCCGGTGTCCATTTCATGGCGGAAACTGCCAAAATCCTCAATCCCGACAAATTAGTATTGTTACCAGACTTGAATGCTGGGTGTTCCCTCGCCGAGAGTTGCCCTCCCGAAGCCTTTGCAGCTTTCAAAGCCGATCGACCAGGACATTTAGTTATTTCCTACATTAATTGTACCGCTGAAATTAAGGCAATGAGCGACATAATTTGTACCAGCTCCAACGCCGTCAAAATTGTCAATCAAATTCCCGAAAATCAGCCGATAATTTTTGCACCCGATCGCAATCTTGGTCGCTACGTCATGGAACAAAGTGGCAGACACATGGAACTTTGGCAAGGGGCTTGCATCGTCCATGAAAACTTCTCAGAAAAAAAGATAGTTCAACTCAAAATAGAAAATCCCGAAGCTGAAGTAATTGCTCACCCAGAATGCGAACCTCCCGTACTTCGCCATGCCAATTATATCGGATCCACCAGTGCTCTACTCAAATATTCTGAAGCTAGCGATCGCCAAGCTTTTATTGTAGCAACTGAGCCGGGAATTATTCACCAAATGCAAAAGCAATCACCTCACAAACACTTTATTCCCGCACCTCCCAACAATAATAGTTGTGCTTGCAACGAATGCCCGTATATGAGATTGAATACTTTGGAAAAATTGTATCTAGCCATGAAAAATCAAACTCCTGAAATTACCATGCCTGAACATCTGCGAATAGCAGCTTTAAAGCCCATTCAGCGAATGCTAGAAATGAGCTAACCATTGACGATTGAAGGGTTCTAGTGCATTCCAGTTTGGCAAATATATGCGTAGGGGCGAAGCATTTCGGCAGACAAATCATTAGTTAAAACCAGAAATTGTCTACCGAAATGCTTCGCCCTTACCTGACCAAATTGAGATATACCCGCAGTTAACTGTCAACATTAACAGCCATGTAAAAATTATGGAAGATCAATGATTTCAGAACAACTAATTATTTTCACTCGCTATCCAGAACCGGGCAAAGCCAAAACTAGACTAATTCCGGTACTAGGAAAAGAAGGTGCGGCCAACCTGCATCGCTTGATGGCCCAACGGACGATCGCCACCTCCCTCGTCCTCCAAAACTCCCGCCAATTATCGGTAGCAATTCACTACACAGACAGCAGCCAGCAACTCATGCAAGACTGGTTGGGAACTGATGTGATCTATCACCAGCAGTCGGACGGAGATTTGGGTGCAAGGATGAGTGCAGCATTGCAAAAATCTTGGGATTTGGGGATTGACAAAGTAGTAATTATTGGTACAGATTGCCCGAAATTGAAACCAGAAATTATTGCTAAAGCTTTTGATGAACTCAGCGATCAAGATTTAGTTTTGGGGCCGGCACAAGATGGAGGTTATTATCTGATTGGGCTGCGTCGAAGGATACCTGAATTGTTCGACGGGATGAAGTGGGGAACCGATGAGGTATTTGCTGATACGCTGGCGATCGCGCAAAAGCTCAATCTAAGTATTGCTGTTCTTCCTATTTTGGCAGATATCGATCGACCAGATGATCTCCTCGGTTTGGATATTAATATTTTACGATAATCAAAATCGACTTCTTCCTTCTGCTGTAAGTATGCCAGAAATTCCCAATCTCAAAATTTCTATTATCATTCCAGTATTAAACGAAGCTTCTACGATCGCACAAGTCATCTCCACAGCCCGCAATGCCGAAAATGTCGAAATAATTGTGGCTGACGGTGGCAGTAGTGACGGTACTGTTGAAATAGCTAAAGGTGAAGCCGATCGCGTGATCTCGACTACTCCAGGCCGGGCTACTCAAATGAATGCAGGTGCGATCGGCTCAACAGGAGATATCTTGCTGTTTCTCCACGCAGACACTCATTTACCTGACGGCTATGACACTCGCGTGCGTCAAGCGCTAGCGAACCCGTCCATAGTAGCGGGAGCCTTTGAACTCAAGATTGATGCCCATTTACTGAGTCTGCGGCTAGTCGAAATAGGGGTAAATTGCCGATCGCACCTACTGCAAATGCCCTACGGCGATCAAGCCATTTTCCTCAAAACGGCTACTTTTGAGCAAATGGGTGGCTTTCCCAACTTGCCCGTCATGGAAGACTTTGAATTTGTGCGCCGATTGAAAAAACAAGGCCACATTGAGATAGTATCCATACCGGTGTTGACTTCCGCCCGTCGGTGGCAGCAGGTTGGGGTACTCAAAACCACTGTCATCAATCAAATAGTGATTATTGCTTATTTTTTTGGAGTATCGCCCGATCGCCTTGGGGAATGGTATAGAGGAAAAAAGAAAAATTATTCTAAAAACTAAAGAAAAGTAAACTTTTCTAAAGCTGGCTGTCAATTATGTAAATAGGCTACACGTCCCTGCGTAAAATATGACTTGAACGCCTCAACTTTCTTTGATACCGAGGAGAAACTAAATATGGCTGATCCAAGAAATGCAGAACTTATTCAACCCTTTAACGGCGACCCATTCACAGGTCATCTAGCAACCCCAATTAGTGCTTCTGATTTTACAAAAGCATTCATTGGCAACTTGCCCGCCTACCGCAAAGGACTCTCCCCCCTAGTTCGAGGCCTAGAAATCGGCTTAGCACACGGTTATTTCCTTGTAGGCCCCGAAATCATCTTGGGACCACTGCGCGACTATCCAGAAGCCGCTAATCTTGGTGGATTGGTTACAGCAATGGTCTTGGTTCTATTGGGTGCAGCAGGTATGTCTGCCTATGGTCGAGTCTCCTTCAAAGAAGACAACAGCATTTACCCAAGCGCTAATCCCATGACTCCCGAAGCCCTCAAAACTGGTGAAGGCTGGAGTCAGCTCACTGCTGGTTTCTTTGTGGGCGGAATGAGTGGCGTTTTTGCTGCCTATTTCTTACTCGAAAACTTTAAGGGCCTTGATGCCATCTTTCGGGGTCTAGTCAATAACTAGACTAAAACTCGAATATTTCTGTTGGAACACACTAACTTTAGTTTGGAGAATTTGATATGACAGGTTCATACGCTGCTTCTTTTTTGCCTTGGATCTTGATTCCGTTAGTTACCTGGTTGATGCCAGTTGTGGTAATGAGTTTGTTGTTTGTCTACATTGAAAGCGACGCCTAATCGTTGATTTTTGCGATCGGGCAAAACACAAGTTGGACGACTGATGGACAACTGCTGTGAGGCTCATATACTTACTTATTAGGGTAAGTTTATGAGCCTTACAAATTGAGATAACAATAAAAATATTTCCTTTCGCTTGAACATAATTCAAAAAAATAGCATAAGCTAGCAGATTGTATCGAGTTCGTCATTCGTGATGACCGACCCATAAACATACAAGACAAATTGTCGAATTGTGAGCCACAATTGTGAATGGAAACTATCTTACACAGGACACCGATGAAATTATCCTCCGCGCGCCGAATCTTAGCTCCATTTCTGATATCGGTACTATTGCTAGTCACCTCTTGCGGTAAAGCCCCGGAACCCTCCCGTTGGGACAAAGCTCAGCAGGAAAGCACCCAAAAACCGGGTAAAGCAAACCAGAACAAGACTGATAAATCTAGTGCTCAAAATCCCAACCTGCCTAAGAAGGCAGTCGCAGGTGGCAAATTAAATAAATATTTCCCGTCGTCGGGCGGTGGATTCGATCGCGTCTTCTCTCAAGAAAAATCCGGTTCGGCTCTAGCAAAGCTTAACAAAGGTGGCAAAAATGTCGCGATGCTGTCCATCAACGACATCGCTGCTAATCCCTCGGCTGGCGATAAATTTAAGCAAAGTAGCAAGCAAATTGGTGGCTATCCCGCTGTGACTCAAGGTAACGGCACTTCGGTTCTCGTCGCCAATCGCTACCAGGTGAAAGTTCAATCCAAGGACACCTCTTTTAGTGCTAGCGATCGCGAAGCTTGGCTTTCAAAATTTAACCTCGGTGGCCTCGCTAGCGTCAAGTAGCTAGATATTGGTAAAAGTCCGCATCTGACTTGAGGCTAATTCTGTTTGAACAAAGTTCGTTTCAATCAGTTTGCGAGATTTTTGCACTCTTGAGCAAGAGTGCTATCTTTGAGTCGAGTTCAACATTAAGGAGTTTTTTATGAGCCAAACAGTCTTTGAATTAGTCGATAAACTACCGAAAGACAACATGACTGTCAAAGCTCTACGAGCTCTTGACTTTGTGGTCCCCGGTGAGTGGAATAATTTAATTGGTTTTGATAATACCATTCGCACCGTTACTGGCGAAACAGATGAAGACCTGATCCAGCAAGTTGGCGATCGGGCTATCACCCTCTACAACGATAAATCTGAAGGCTATCAACGCGCTCTCTGGTTATATCAAACCATCGACAGCGCAGGTAGTGCCTTGGGTGCAGCAGCAATGGCTAACAAAGTTGCTCAAAATGTACCGTTTTTGTCCATGCTTGGCAATCTTACTCCCAAGCCAGAAAAAGCTCAAACGATCGACCTTTCTTTGAAGTTAGTCGTTGAGTTACTAGCTTTTTGCCAAATCAACGGGATTCCCGGCGACAGCATCGGCGATTTCGCTGGCGCTTTGGGCGACTACGGCGGCGAATCTCTGATGCGGATGGCTGCTTTGGTTTGTTTTGATGGTTTGATTCCTCTGGGCCCAGATTTTATCATGGCAACTCAGTCTTGGATTGAGAAGCTTTCCCCTAGCGATTTGCAAGAGAATCCTGGATTTAATGCGATCAGCGGTATGATTCCTGGTGGCAATCCTGCGGGCCAGTTAGGCTTTATTGGGCAAAGCTTTGGCTCGGTTACTGGCTGGATGAGTTCCTTTGTGAGCGATCGAGGTTTGACTCCCCAAAACGTGATGAGTCATTTGCAAAGCTTTGTGGAGATTTCTGCTGATAAGGTGGACTATGTGGGGGCATTCCTTGACATGACTACCAACTACTATGAACATACTGGTGTTCAAACTTTGGCCCGCCGCTTGATTGAAAGAGCTGCTGCTGAGATTTAGAATAGATTAAGTAGTTGTGAGCTTTGGGGGCGATCGGGCGATCGCCCCTACCAGTTTTAAGTCACAATTCGTTAAGGGCTGGTTTTGTACAAAATTTATCTGTCACAAGGAAAAACTTTCTACTAAACTAGCCCCTAGCACTGAATAATATCAATTCCGGCTGCGCCGGAATGATATAGAGGACACGGCAGTGCCGTGTCCCTACCGCGATCAATTGTAGGGAAACGGCACTGCCGTGTCCTCCGTTTATATCATTCCGATGCAAACGGATTTGATATCACTCATCAATCCTTCCCCCAAAAAATCGGTATTATCCATGTCAGAAGAAACCACAAATCCAACTTCCACAGAATCACCCGTTCCCGCTGAAGCTACCAAGCCCCCAGCTAAAGCTAAAAAAGAAAAAGCACCTGCGGTTGAAGACAAACCATTTGCAGAATTTATTCAACAAGATTATTTGCCAGCCTTGCAAACAGCTTTGACTAAGCAAGGCGTTAAGGATTTAGAAGTAAGTTTGGCAAAGCAAAAAGTCCCCGTTGCTGGCATGGGTTCTACCGGAGATTGTTGGCAAGTAATTGGTAGATTCCAAGAAGGTCAACGCCAATTTAATTTGTATTTTCCTCAAGAAAATATTCAAACTCAAAGAGCTTTTTCTTGCGCTGAAAATAACACAAAAACTAGCACTATTGAACCTTTTTTGATCGATGAACGCAAGATTACTCTAGATTTAATGGTGTTTGGTGTCGTTCAGCGACTTAATGCTCAAAAATGGCTGAATCTTAATTAGGTATCGGGAATTGGGCATAGGGAATTGGTCATCGGGAATTCGGCATTGATAACATGATGTCCAGATAATCCTGATAATTATTATTAAGATTTTTCTGGAGATGACTAGACTAATAGCCTCTGCCCAATGCCCAATGCCCTATTCCCCACTTCTTTCTAGCTTTCCCAAAACAATTAAACTTTCTAAATCTTCCACAGCATGCGGCATCTTCAGTCAATACTAAAATATCCACGTCATCGGTCATTCGTTCAGGCATATAGAGCCGAGTAGCAATCCCTCCTACTACTACAAAAAGGGTTTTTTGAATAATCATTTTAATGTTTGTCACGGGATGATTCCAAGTTCTTTTATTCAGAAAATCTTGACTGCTGCCACTACCGGGACGACATCTACGCAGTGCAATTTCAATGTAAAGTTTTCGTCTTTGTTCGGGAAGCTTGAGATTTAGCATGATTAGACCTTAGCAATTGCAACCGGAAACGATATTATTAATGACTAATGACTAATGACCTATTTAAGAAATTCCGAGTTTGCATAATCCGATTAAGGTCAACATCTGTTTCTAACAAACAAGCATGACCGCTTTTAGCCAGCTTCACCATTTCAGCATTAGGAATTACCTTGACTAAAAGCTTCCCTTCTGCTAATGAAGGTAAGAGTCGATCGCTACCACTGGCAATTACTAGCGTCGGCTGTTTGATGCGGCGCAATTGATTTTCATCAACATCAAACGATCGCACCAAAGCCAATCTCCACACAGAAGTGCTTTGAGGTACAGCCTGCATCGCTTCTAGCAAAGCGATACGTTCCGGGCGCCCAATCCTGCCCAAGGACGCTAGCATCGGCAATAAACCCACAACAGAAAGCGGATAAAAGCTTGCTGGTAACCACTGAGTTATGTAAGAACCCCACTGTACCCAAGGCTGTTGTCGGAATGAAGAAGCTGGATTGACTAAAATTAGTCGATCGCACAATTCAGGAGCTTCTAAGACTACTTTCATCGCCAAACATCCCCCAAAGGACTCGCCACAGAGATAAACAGGTCTTTGATTTCCAGCGGCTTTTTCTGCTGCAATTAAATCGATTGTTTCACTAACCAGTACGTCCCAACAAACTTTATCGTCAGCGGGCAAAGTCAAGCAGCGAATATCGAAATCCTGAGCTAATTTAGGGATTTGCGCTCGCAGCAGCAAACCACTACCATCCATACCAGGCAGAAATACAAATAAAGGTAGATCTGAATTAGGAGATTTGGGCGTTATAAAACGAACTTTATTACTAAAATTTGGCATAAGAAGAAGGAAGAAGGAAGAAGGAAGAAGGAAGATTAGATCTTAGGTTTAGTATCAATTTCGGTTGAATCGGAATGATTTAACCGCAGAAAACGCAGAGAACACAGAGGAAGAAAAGAGAGAGCAATAATTTTTATCCTCACGGATTTGATCTAAAATCTGACAACAGTGAACAGTGAACAGTCAACTAGCTAGGAGTAATTGTGCAATTTCTCCATGACAATGTTCTGTAAGTTCAGCCACAACTGCTTTAGCTTGTTTCCCTCGATATTGCTGTTGTCGATCGCCCGTAATCCAATACGGATGGCCAACAAAGACATTAACTCGTTTGTAGACTATCACAGGATGCCATCCAGGGCGATCGAACAACGGTTCTGAAGGATCGAAAAAACTCAACAATTTTAGCGGTAAACCCGATCGCACCGACTGTTCCTCAAAAGAACTAATCGCGATCGGCAAAACCACCAAATCCCGCACCGGAGCCCGCAAAGCCAAATGAGCAAATCCCCGCTGAAACTTCCCCACAGTATTTGGTTGAGTGAAATTCACCATCGGTTCCGCACCCTCTGGAAACACCCCCACCATCTCCCTATTTTGTAGCAAAGCCGTCGCCTGATCGAAAAAATGCTGCTGTCGGTGTTCCGGTTTCTGCAAGGGAAAAGCCCCGAAAGATGTGACCAATTCCCGAACCACCGGAACTTGACCCATGTAATGATGACAAGCAAAGCGGATCGATCGACCCAAAGCCGCCGTCAGCAACACCGGATCCAAGAAACTGCGGTGATTACTCACCACCAACACCGGGCTATCTTGAGGGATAAGATCCTCGTGGTGTAAGAACATCTGCGTTCCCAAACTGGCTAAGAAAGAGCGTGAAATCAGTAATGTGCGATCGGGCGACATAGGCAAAAAGACAGGTGTTATCTTAGCAAATTTGATTCCTTCTTCATATAAGTTAACATTTCTTGATCAAATTGGGCGATCGGCAACAAACTAGATTTTTCCCAAACGAAGCATCTATAAAGTCTTGTTGCGAATTCTCTAAAAATCTTTAGAAGCGCCCTCAAACCAAGTTAGGCTAACTAAACTGAGAAATTTAAAGTATTTTCGTGCCAGCCCTAATAGAAATCTTGCGAGGCCCCAAAATGAATAACTTGCACAACTATCGCCTTAGATGCACGCTCACCTTCGGCGACATCTACGGTCAAATCATTATTTGGCTGATTGTGATCTTTATGAGTCTAGCCTCTGCACTCGCCTTGTGGAGCAGCGCCCGTCAAATCTACGCTTTAGCCACCGTCGGACTGATTTTAGTGCTGTCTCTACCTTTCTTGCTGTTTGCGTTCGTTACCACTCTGCTAAATCACATCGAAGTCACAGCCGTAGAACCCGCTATCCTTGCCAAACCCTCTGCTAGCGGAAATTTGCCAGGTCAAAAACCAGCCCAAGCTGTGGGCTAATCCAACTCAAATTTTTGGCGGTACTCCGCTTGATGATGGGTAATTGAAAAGTTAAAAAGTTCCTTACCTTTGCGTTAGGAACTTTTTTTGTGCATCAGAATTAGGTATAGAGAAGAACACTCAACAGTAGTTAAAAAATGCTAGAACACGACGTAATCATTGTGGGCGGCGGTTTAGCAGGTTGCCGCGCCGCAGTAGAAATTGCTCGGACTGACCCCAGCTTAAAGATAGCTATAGTTGCCAAAACTCACCCAATTCGATCGCACTCCGTCGCAGCCCAAGGCGGCATGGCATCCAGCCTGCAAAACGTCGATCCCGAAGACAGTTGGAAAGCCCATGCCTTCGACACAGTAAAAGGTTCAGACTATTTAGCCGACCAAGATGCAGTCGAAATTCTCACCCGCGAAGCACCCGGTGTAGTCATCGATTTAGAACACATGGGAGTTTTATTCTCCCGCCTCCCAGACGGCAGAATTGCCCAGCGCGCTTTCGGTGGACATTCCCACAACCGCACCTGTTACGCCGCCGACAAAACCGGTCACGCCATCCTCCACGAATTAGTGAATAATCTACGCCGTAACGGAGTTCATGTCTATGAGGAGTGGTACGTCACCCGCCTGATTTTGGAATCAGGTCAAGCTAAGGGCATAGTTATGTATCGCCTTCATGACGGTCAAATTGAGGTCGTGCGCGCCAAAGCAGTGATGTTTGCTACAGGGGGTTACGGCCGGGTTTACAACACGACCTCGAACGATTACGCCTCGACTGGAGACGGTTTGGCGATGACTGCTATGGCGGGATTACCGTTGGAAGATATGGAATTTGTGCAGTTTCACCCGACTGGTTTGTATCCGGTGGGAGTGTTGATTTCCGAGGCTGTGCGGGGCGAAGGGGCTTATTTGATTAATTCAGAGGGCGATCGATTCATGGCGAATTATGCCCCCTCGCGGATGGAATTAGCCCCTAGAGATATTACATCCAGGGCCATCTCCTTAGAAATTCGCGCAGGCCGAGGAATCAACGTTGACGGTAGTGCTGGCGGCCCGTTTATTTACATGGATTTGCGACACATGGGACGCGAAAAAATCATGAGCAAAATTCCGTTTGCTTGGGAAGAAGCACACCGATTGCTAGGGATTGATGCCGTAAATCAGCCGATGCCCGTGCGTCCAACAGTCCACTATTCAATGGGGGGAATTCCAACTAATGTCAGCGGGCAAGTTCGCAGCAGTGCTGATGGTTTAGTGGACGGTTTTTTTGCAGCCGGGGAAGCAGCTTGTGTGTCAGTTCACGGTGCGAACCGTTTGGGCAGTAATTCGCTTTTGGAATGCGTAGTTTATGGCAAAGTGACTGGCGCAAAAATAGCACAATTTGTGCAAAATCGCAAGCTTCCAGCAGTGGACGAACAGCGTTATGTCAATGAAACAAAAGAGCAAATTCAGGCACTTGTAGAGCGTCCCGGCAAATACCGCATCAATCAAATTCGGCAACAGTATCAAGATACGATGACTGAGTATTGTGGCGTATTTCGTAGCGCCGAATTGATGCAGGAAGGTTTGACAAAATTGGAGGAATTGGAGCGAAAATATCAGGAGGTTTACTTAGACGATAAAGGCAAGTTGTGGAATACGGAAATTGTCGAAGCTTTGGAATTGCGGAGTTTGATTATTGTGGGAAAAATGATTTTAACTTCTGCTTTGAATCGACTTGAAAGTCGGGGAGCTCATTCGCGGGAAGATTTTCCGCAGCGGGATGACGGCAATTTCTTGAAGCATACGCTGGCTTATTATTCGCCTGCGGGGATTGATTTGGCTTATATGCCAGTGGCGATTACGATGTTTGAGCCGCAGGAGAGAAAATACTAGAAGTTAGTTTGAAATCCTTGTTCCCGTACTGAATTTGGGAACAAGGAAAACCTTACAAGCAGAAGTCAAAAATGCTAGGATATGACATCGTTTTCGGTTGCATCGGAATTAATATTACCCGAAATGAGGAGACGGCAGTGCCGTTTCCCTACAATTAATCTTCGGAATTAATATTACCCGAAATGAGGAGACGGCAATGCCGTTTCCCTACAATTAATCGTGGTAGGGAAACGGCACTGCCGTCTCCTCTATATCATTCCGGCGCAGCCGGAATTGATATGATAAATTTGGCTAATGTTTGAAATGAAAATAATCTGGTAATTTACTGAACAATAATGATGAGTAAAATGACACAAATATCTCAATTCCAGCAAGCTCTTGAAGCTGTAGAAGTTTTATCATTGGAAGATCAAGCTATGCTTATAGATATTATTCAGAATCGCCTGCGACAACAGCGACGAAATGAATTACTCAAGGAAGTGGCAGAAATTCGTCAAGACTGTGCTGAGGGAAATGTTAAATTTGGTTCGGTAGCCGATTTTATGGCGAAGTTAGATGATAGTGAGGAAAAAGCGCATGGCTGATTTGCTCGATCGAACTATTACAATTATTCTAGAATTACAGCGCCGACTTGTGCAGCTAATAAATCAAGCTGGTGCAACCGAACTATCTGTTTTTGAAATATTTGGAGAAACCGAGGCAACTGCTTCTGTGCTAGAACAATTGACAAACATCAGAGAACGAGCTACTTCTTCCTATTCTCGCCTTTCTAACCTGCTGCTGCGAATTTCTGAATTTCAGCCGATCGCTCCTGCTGCTACGATAGAACTACTGACCCAAACCATAGAACAAGCTGAAGCTACAGCCGAGGCCGGAGAAGCTACAGTCCGAGAAGCTAAGAGTGATTGGAACCTACTATGACTCAACAACCGCAACTTCCAGAACCAGAAAAAGTTAAGCAGACAGTTCATCAAATGCGCGAAGTCTGTCGGCAGTTTGACAGTCTTAATTTTGCACTTGATGAACTGATTGCCCAGATAGAAGCAGATATTCGGAATAGTCCTTTAACAGCTTATCGTTTGGGTAAAATTCAGCCTGTTTCTCAAGCTACTGAATCAGAGAGATCAGGATAAATTGATTGAGTGCGATCGCCTCATCCCTGAGCACTCTGTCGCACTTCCTCCACAGATAAACTTAACGCCTCCGCCACTTGTTGGGCACTCAAACCCATTCCCAACAATCGGGGAATAGCATCCCTTCTTGTCTGAGCTTCAGCTTGTTGTGCCTGCTCTGCACTGTCGGCCCGCAGTCTTTCTTGTTCGGCCCGCAATCTTTCTTGTTCGGCTCTTTCCCGTTGTTGTTCCCCTCGCAATTTCTCCAATTCTGCCCTTTCATCGCCAATCAATAGCAAATTACCTTCCTCGTCCCACCAACGCAACCAAAGCATGGTTTGATTTTGATAATTGCCTTGCCAAAGTCCCAATTCTACGCCTAAAGATGTAATAGGAAAATGACCGCGTTGATTGAGTTCTAAGAGTTGATAATACCCGTCAATCAACCGATAAACTTCTAATCTGCGGCTGTTAATTTCATAGATGCCGTAATAGGGAATTCGCATCACCCGCTCGTACACCCAAAACTTGCCAGGTTTGGTTACTACTCCTTTCTCGGTGCGAGATAATGGAGTGCGATCGCGCTCTTCATCACCGTTCCCGCTAGCAAATTCCAACGCAATTAACGGTGCTATGTGTTCGCGCCACAGCACGTAGGAACGGCGAATTTGACCGTCTAAATTAGGCGGGACATTGGGAACATAAAACCAGTCAGGAGCTTCTGCACCTTTTTCCGGCGGTTCTGTTTCTCGCCAGTAAATGCCGCAGTCTTGACCGATCGCATATTGTCCGTCAGGATGCCGCTTCTGCAAAGTCGGTCCGATCGAATCTGTTAAAATTAAACTCTGCGGATGCTCCTGAAAATTTTTCACAAAAGTACCGTCTGATTCTGGCAATTGTGTGTGATCTGGAAAAGCAGGAGGTAGAACAATGCGATCGGCGCTTTGGGTCATTCGATTTTAGATTTTAGATTTTAGATTTTAGATTAAGGACTTCAGTCCTCAGATTTTTGTAAGGACTGAAGTCCTCACTACAAACGTTATAACCATTATTTAACCGGATACGATCTAATTTAAAGTTGGAATAAAACAATAAATTTTGAGTTTTAAGTTTCAAGTTTTTTACTTAAAACTATTTCACTTAAAACTCAAAATCATTTCATGCAAAACTATCATTAAGGCTTCGGTAGCGCACCTTCAGGACTCGGTGAAGCCGTCGATTTAGGAGTTGGCGAAGCCCCCGGCTTGGGACTCGCATCCGCCGCAGGAGAAGGCTTTGGAGCATCGCTAGCTAACTGATTGATTTGGTCTTTGTAGTTAGGAGGAGCTAATTCAGTAGCCTTAGCAAATAGCGTTTTTGCTTCATCTGTTTTACCCTGTTCCTTAAATACGATCGCCTTTCCTAGAGTCGGGCGAAAATCCTTGGGATTAGCTTTGGCAGATTCGTCATAAATCGCGATCGCCTCATCAAATCGCTTTCCGACAGCATAAACCTGTCCCAAAATCAACTGCACTGAAGTTACATCTACACTTCCCGGTTTAGCCAAATTCTGCCCTGGAGCAGCCTTCAGCGTATCTTGCAGCAGCCCGATCGCAGCTTCCGGCCGCTGCTGCACCAACAACAAATTCACCAACCCCTGCAAAGCCTTAATTTCCCCCGGCTTCGCCACCAAAATTCCCCGGTAAGCCTGAGCCGCCCCTTCGCGATCGCCCGTACGTTCCTTAGCCTGAGCCAGCAAAACCCCGTACTCAGTAGTCTCAGGATTCAGCTTAGCCAACTTTTCCAAAGGCCCCACCACATCCTTAATGTCTCCCACACCTTGCCCGATCAACTCCAGCCGTACCTGCAACAGTCCGCGCAAAGCCGTTACATTGTCAGCTTCCCGCTGCAAAACCAATTCATAACCCCTCGCCTGAGCTTGCAGCAACTCAGATTGCTTTTCCCCACTCGCCGCCGTTTGAGTAGGCGTTGGAGTTGACCTACTCTGGGTTTGGTTAGCCTTAGCAATGCTCTCCAAAATTGGCGGAATCAGAGAAAATCCCACAAAAGCGATGACCGCCAGCAGCACCACTACAGTAATTAACCCACGACGCTTGTTTGCCTTATCCATAAATTCAACTATTTCAGCTTAAGATTTACTATTTAGTCCACTGCCTGCAAGCCATCTGATGAAGCCACCTTGTGCTTGCAGCTAATATGGTAACAGACCCACAACTCTATGCTAGCCAAACAATTTTGGACTACTCGCAGCCCCAAGGTGCGTCGTCCGTCCAATTTTGTCTGGCCTAGCTAAAAATTACCAAAATGTGGCGGATCAGCCCGTTCGGTAATTGGATTAAGTAAAATAGGCAGGCTGAATATCCTAAAAGCTATTAGCCAGCAATTCCAACGAAAGTGCGATCGCCGGATCGATCGGTCAACAACTCCCAAAGTCCTTGCCAACAAGGATTTTAGCAGCCAAAATGCCGAACGATACCCTACCACGCATTGAAAATTGGCGTTGACGGGTCACAACCAGACCTCCGGGCCCAGTGCCTGAAAGTCAGGTGCTAGTAGCTTTGAAAGCAGTTTTTTCAGTTTATTCCTAATTTCCCTCAAGGGATGTGTCTCCGCTGCAAGGAGTTTTTATGAACCCCTCTCCAAACCGCTCTTCTAAATCGCCCAAATCTACTTCAACTCGCAAGGATCAGCCGAGCGAACTGGCCGTCAATCCGCCCGAAGATCAAGTTTCCGTTCCTGAGACACCAGACGAAAGTCCCGTGCCTTCGGCGTTGGCTACACCTGTTGACGAAAATCAACCGCCAACACCAACAGACGCCCCAGCGTCCCAGGACACGCTCCAACGACCGCTTTACAGTTCTGCCCCCAGGGAGAAAGCAAAGCCAACAGATCCACCCAGTGATGCTCCTGCACTCTCAAAGCCAGCAGCACCTTCGATCTCGGTCAAGAATACTCCAGCACTCGCAGTCACTGCGCCCGTTACCGCAGAATCGACGGCTCAGGAAAGTCCAGTCACCGATGACATACCCGCTGTCATGCGCCAACATCCGATTCCACCCCCCAGCGAACCCAGACAGTACCGAGCTGTTGGCTTGGTGCGGGGTCGCTACACCCAATCTGAAGAGCATTTCACGCGGGGTATGCTCATAGCGGCCGACGGAACTGCCATCGACGCGGTTTTGTTGGGTAGAGTCATGAGTCTAGTCAAAAATCACCTGGACTTGGAACAAGAACACCTGTGGGTTGTCTATCCTCGCACCAGACAAGAAGACGGTAACTTACACGCCCAGATTATGGGAGTTTGGGAACCTGAAACACTCAAGAAAGCTGCCGAACCGTCCTCTGATGAGGAAAGTCAAGACATCGGAGAAAGTGAGGAAATTAGTGAAGCATCGATCGCAACTTTGCCACCCTCTGAACCTGATGTTGAAGATGGCTATTTTTCGATTAGAGGCGAGGTAATCTATCAATCCCAAGATCAAGAGAAGTACGTCATCGTCAAGATTAAGCAAGCTCCCCGCAAGAATGACGAAAACAAGATGAAGTTTTTTAAGTTGAAACTGAAGGGGGATTTAGCAACAAAGGCGATCGGGTTTTTCTGGGATTTTCACGTCAAGTTGCAGGCTGACAGTCTAATGATTCAGCAGGCTAACAATATCGGGGCACTACCGATCAAAAAACGGAAATTCCCCCCCGGTGAAAAACCAGGCGGCTTCAGAGGAGGAGGAAATAAGCGTCCATATACTCCTAGACCAACTGGTGACGGCCCTCGTTCAGAACGTCCGAACATCAAGCCCTCAGCCGGAGCTCCCCCAGTTCCCAAGGAGCCCCTTACTAAGCCGGTCAAGAAACCTAAGCCTGTTGAGCAATAAACCTATTGGAGATGTGAGATTAGAGATTAGAGATTGGAGATTTTAGGTTGGTTCGTCAGTATCGAATGGGGGGAGTTTTCGCTAGAATTCTTCAATCCAAAATCTAAAATCGCCAATCTAAAATCGTTCATTCCAGCCTGACTTGTGCGCCCCACACATCCTGTGGCAGAAAAACTCGATCGACTGGTAAAGGAGCAACTGGGGCCGTGAGGGTAAATTGACCCGCTTCAATTTGCTGCTTCAATTCCAAAGCTACTTGTCGGGAGAGAAACATACTTGCTAGGGGGGCGGCCCGCACGGGTTTGCCTTCGATCAGAATACGACCTGTTTTTAATTGGGCATAGCTAACTAAACCAAAGGTGGGACGAACGCGCCGGGGGATAGAGAAATCTACCACCGGCGCTACTATTTTTTTGTCTGATACTGCACAATGCGCCACGACTGTTTCGTTTAGGACTGGAAAAGGGATGCCGATTCCCAGCATCAAAGATGGGCCGTAGTTTTTGAAGTAGCAGCCGCGCACCCATTTAGAATTCATCTGTTTGGCATCGCCAATGAGTGCGAGAGTGGCGGCGGGGCCGATGGGGGTGCGGTTGGGCTGCCGTTTTTGCAGCGGAAAGTGCTGGGTTCCTTCCCAGGTGATGTAGCCCTGAGCGCCTCCTAGAAAGATTCTGGTGCCGATGCCGATGAGTTCGAGGTCGGGGTCATTTAGTAGGGGAGACATGGCTCCTCCGCTCGAATAGACGGCGTTACCGAGGTTTGGTTGTAGGGGGCCGAGGTAGGTGAATAATGGTCGATCGCCCCCGTTGACACCAACAATAAAGTTTTGATATACGTTCCGGGGATTGAATAAATAAAACTGGTTGATGGTATCGCGGGTAATTGTGGTTTCAAAGGAAGCGCGGGG
>JAYTZD010000162.1:0-1896 GCA_043742065.1 Oscillatoriales bacterium | reverse complement strand
TGGGTTCTTCTGAGGTAAATTTGCTAGAGTTAACTAATGCTTACGGCACTTTAGCCTCGGAAGGTAATTTTATTGAAGCCCACGGAATTACTAAGGTGGTTAATCAGCGGGGAGATGTGATTTATCAGGCTGATTTTAAACCGAAGCGGGTTTTGGACAAGGATAGTGCTGCAATTACTACTTGGATGTTGCAGGGTGTGGTGCAGGGGGGTACAGGGGGGCCTGCTGCTTTGAGCGATCGCGCTGTAGCGGGCAAAACTGGTACTTCGGAAAAGGTCAGGGATTTGTGGTTTATTGGTTATATTCCCCAGGTTGTGACTGGGGTTTGGCTGGGGAATGATGACAATTATCCCACAGGGGGAACTAGCGGTACAGCAGCTTATAATTGGCGTGATTTTATGAGTCAAGCGGTGAAGGGAATGCCGGTTGAGGAGTTTCCGAAGTTGCCTAAGTTGGAGGGGCGTAAAGGCAGTATTAAGGCTAAACCAGTGCAGCCGAATGAGATTATTCGGGGGATGATTGTGAATGATGATGGTGCGATCGTGCCTTACAATCCTAATCCTGAACCTCGACGTCGCGAGTGGCAAGAACCTGCTTATCAAGAACCTGCTTATCAAGAACCTGGGAATTATCAGGATGCGGGACAGTAAACTGGTTTACAAACAATTAAAATTAGTCTGACTGGGTAAACTCTTCAATCTAAAATCTCAAACCTCAAATCTAAAATCCAATGACAGCCGATAAAACTGGATTCAGCATCAGCGCGATCGCGATTCGCCGCCATATCGGCACCCTGATGCTAACACTGGCGATCGTAGTTGTGGGCATTTTCTACATCACCCAACTACCCGTTGACTTACTCCCCTCCATCACCTATCCCCGGATTAGCGTGCGCCTAGACGCCCCCGGAGTCTCCCCAGAAGTCGCAGTTGACGAAATTACCCGCCCCCTCGAACAAGGACTTTCGGCTACAGAAGGCGTCACCCAAGTGTTCTCCCGCACCCGTGAAGGACAAGTCAGCGTCGATTTATTCTTCAGGCCCGGCGGAGACATCGACCAGGCCCTCAACGACGCCACAGCCTCCGTTAACCGCATCCGCAACCGACTTCCCGACACAGTTGAATCGCCAAATCTATTTAAATTCGACCCTTCCCAACAGCCGGTTTACGAATTTGCGCTGACTTCCGACTCGCGCCAAGGCGTAGATTTGCGCGTATTCGCCGATGACGAATTAGCCAGGGAAATCAACGTGATTCCCGGAGTCGCAGCCGTTGACGTTTCCGGCGGTGTTCAAGAAGAAATTCAAGTTAATATTGACCTGAATCGACTACAAAGTTTAGGAGTTAATCTTAACGATGTTTTTAGTGCTTTGCGATCGCGCAATTTAGACACTTCCGGCGGCAGATTGCGCCAAGAATCCAACGAACCCTTGACGCGCACAGTCGGCCGCTTTAAAACAGCAGCCGAAATCAACAACCTTTCCTTTCAAATATCCGGTTCCAACCTGCCCAAACGAGTTTATCTGCGCGACTTTGCCAAAGTCAACGATGGCACGGAAGAACAGCGAGTTAAAGTTTTTCTCAATCAAAAACCAGCCGTTAAAATTAGCATCTTGAAACAGCCGGATGCTAACACGATTACGGTTGTGGACGGAGTGAAAAATCGCCTCAAAGAAATGCAGGAATCCGGCTTAATTGCGGCAGACATGGAAGTAGTTACGACCTTAGATGAATCCCGATTTATCCGCAATTCCTTAGCCGATGTGGCGAATGCGGGAATTTCCGGGGCAGTGTTGGCGGCGATCGCAGTTTTGTTCTTTTTAGGTTCCCTCAGACAAACCCTGATTATCTCTCTGACTATTCCCCTGTGTACTCTCGCAGCCATTATTTTAATGCG
>JAYTZD010000161.1:0-7709 GCA_043742065.1 Oscillatoriales bacterium | reverse complement strand
TGTCTGTTAGAACTCATGTTTGCCTGTGCGGTGCGGTGCTAGACCGCGACCATAATGCAGCGCTTAACATTCTGGCAAAGGGATTGCGGCAAGTAGGAATTAGCTTAAATACGGCGGGGCACGCCGGAATTAACGCTTGGGGACAGACTGACCTCTACTCGTTGGTGGTGACATCAATGAGCAAGTTGACTGATTGAGCCAAGAATCCCCGTGCGTTTACGCCGGGGGGTGTCAATAGAAGCGTATCCTGTCAATGCGTATCTGCCATGTACTTTTCGTACCAAGCCAGTACCTAGCTAACTATAAGCTGCTACGCATCCTTATTTACTGCTCTCTGCACAAAATCATACAATCAACAAAACTGCAACGATCGGTCTGTTATCCACATAAATCTTATTTGAATCCATAATTTAATTCTTTCTTTATAAAAGAATCCTATCAAAGATGTTAAGGTTTGATTACAAATAGAATTAGCTCCATTTAAAATTGTAAGTGTTAGATTTTAAATTAGGAAAATGAAGAATTAAAAAGCTAAATTTTTCTTCAAAAATCTGGTTAATTTACTCTTTTTGATTAAATCCTGATATCCGAACATTTGTACAGTAGTAAAAGTATTGTCAGGCTTGCTTAAAGTCCGAGTCGTAACATAGTCAAATAGTGGTTGAGTTTAAGCAGAATGGCGGATGTTTGCCAGAGAGCTAAGGTACAAAATAGTAGTTAACCACTGTAAAAGTTTGGAAAATCGATAAATTCACAAAAAAAAGGAATTCCTCATGAATAATCTTTCACAAGTAGATTTCAAAGATTTATTGACTGTCGAAAACAATCAAGATCTGGATACTGCAGTGTCACAGGTTATTAGTAGATTAGAGACGAACAACCAACTCTCTGAGGCTCATTCAGATGGCGTTAGTGCTGATTCCTTAGCAATTAACTGGGCAAAAAAATATTATAGTGCTGTGGAGGCAGGGAAAAACCAAACGCTAGGCTTAATCCCGGAAAATCCACAATCAATAAATGTTGAGGAAAATCGAGCCAAAATTGTTGGCAAACTCGCGGATAGGCTGAAAGTAGCTAGCGAGATAGCTTGGGGCAGAGTAGAAGCAATTTTTGGACAGGAAATAAAATGTCAGGGAATTGATGCCAGCTTAATTAATCCATCTGAGATTATAGCTGATACTTGTAAATTATATCAAAAAGCTATAGAAGCTTATGCCGAGCGAGAACCTATTTTCCGCTTGTCTGTGTTGGTGGGAAAAGATATGATTGAGATGAGACGTAAATATTCACAAACTGATCCGTTAGTGCTGGCATTTGTGGCATTAGAGTTTCAATATACCAACAAAATTTTGTTAGGATGTCTTTCGGAATCAGAGCGGATGCAATTTGCACCTTACTTAAAAATTTTAGACGACTACCTGCACATCCCCTACGGCGAGATTAACCTTGTTGCGGCGAATCTCCCCCCGAATTCAAAGGCGCTATTGGCAGTGCAGCACTTGTTGCAACATACGAGTCAGATTGCTAGTGCTGTGTACGATCGCGCTAGTTCCCACCATCAAGGATACCGTAGTAGCAGCGGTTATTTAACGGATGGGGATGTCAAAGTTTCTGGTATTCGGGATATTGAGATTTTTCAAAATTATTTGTGCTGGTGTGTTTTGGAGGGTAGTCTTCGTCCGGTACAGCAAGAATTGTTTCCGATGTGCGTGATGTTGTACCCAAAGCTTCATGTAAGCTGGGAGTTAGTGCAGGATATGCTGTTGATTATGTTTTGGGAAATATCCGATCGCCTTTCTGCTGAAGATTTAATGGTATTTTTACCTTATTTGCGTACTGTGACGGAGATGTTTTCTAGTGATGTGTTTAATAATTAGGGCATGGGGGATTGGGCATTGGGAATTGGGATTGGGAATTGGGATTGGGAATTGGGAATCGGCATGGGGAATTAGTAATCTCTATTTAAAACTCCAAGCTGCAACTGCCAAACATCCCCAACCTACAATGTAAGCAACTCCTCCCAAGGGGGTAATTGCACCCAGCCATTTGATGTTAGTCAGACTGAGGGCATATAAGCTGCCTGAAAAGATGATTGTGCCTGCAATAAAAGCCCATCCAGCTACTGCAAAGAAGGTTTGAGATTGTTCGGCGCGGCTCAAGAGTAATGCAACGAGTAATAGGGCTAGGGCGTGATACATTTGATAGCGTGCGCCTGTCTCAAAAATTGCTAAAGCGCGATCGGTCAATTTGTCTTTTAAAGCGTGAGAGGCAAAGGCGCCACCGATGACGGATAAGCCTCCGAAAATGGCTGCGGTTGCTAGGAAGATTCGCGTTAGGATGAGGGATGACATATTTTAATGGTAATTGAATTTTATTGAATTTTATGGTTGGGTAGGGGCGGGTTTATTAAGATTATCTGTGGGTGGCAAGATTCATCGGTGAACCCGCCCCCACCACGCCAATAAACGATCTAAACTGGCCTCAGAATTCGCAGATATTTTAATCCTATCTCCGAACAGCTTCCAGCAAGCGCGAATAGTAAAAGCTAGTGCTATTCATGGCTGCTCTGTTAATAACAAAGCCGTTGCTTTCTAGGATTTTGATAATATCAGCTTCGCGGTGCTGATAAGCGCGGGTAGCTTTGCTTGGTCCGGGGAAAAGTTCGCCAAATTTTTTGAGGGCGGTAAGTGCTAAGGTTTTGGGGGCAAAACTGATAATTAGTCGAGATTGGGCGATCGAACTTAGGTGAGCAATCATTTCCGCAGCCTTACTCTGAGGATAGTGGATCAAGACGTCCAGACAGATTACGGTGTCAAATTTGCCCGTCAATGCTTCCAAATCTTGGGCTGCGAAGGAGATGTTGTAGAGCTTCCCCGGAACGGCTGTCGATCGCTCATAGGCCTCTGCTACCATCTTTTCAGAGATATCGCTAGCAGAAACAATTGCCCCAAATTCAGCCAGGGGAATGCTGAGAGAACCCACGCCACAGCCAGCGTCACAGACTGAAAGCCCGCGCAAATTGCCGTCAGCTTGCAGCCAGCCGAGCACTGTATCTACGGTTTTCTGGTGCCCGGTGCGGATGTCTAGTTGCACTTTATTGACTTTGCCGTCGCCGTAAATTCGCTGCCAGCGATCGAATCCCGTCGAGTTAAAATACTGTTTGACAATATCTTTGTCATTTACCAAATTCATCTTTCTGCCTGCTGCTGAGTTATTGCCAACGATTAAACATTATAATTTTAATTAGCCCTAACTTTAAAAAATATGGTGCTACAAGATCATTTCCGCCCGCCGCTGTCAGTGCGCCGTCAATCGATTTTAGATTTTAGATTTTAGATTTTAGATTGACCCCACGGATAAATGCGGGGGCTTGAGGATTAGAGAGGGTAATTTGTTTCCCAATAGATTTTCCCAACAATTGGATATCACCGCCAGCCCAAATAGTGCCATTTTTACCTGTGGCGGAAACTGTGCAAATCAATATTTTCAACACAGAAGGCGGCCCGGTTTTAGCCGGTGCAATTGAATTAGTAAGTCCTGCTAACAAAGATTGTTCTACTCATCGCGGTGCTTTTGTTTCTAAATGTGAGACGTATTTACGACAGGGAATTGGGTTGGTAATAGTTGATGTTGTGACTGCAAGAAAGGCAAATCTCCACAATGAATTGTTAGCCCGTTTAGGAGGAGGAAGTGCTTTGCTTTTCGACACTGAGCTATATGCTACAGCTTATCGCCCGATCGAGCGAAATGGCAACCAATACCTCGATATTTGGCAGGAAAAATTGGCTGTAGGTTCCGCGCTGCCTGCTGTACCGCTGTGGCTACGGGGTGAGATTTGCTTGGCTGTGGAATTAAACAATATTTACGATCGAACTTGCCGAGAACACCGAATTGCTGTTAGCAGCGCTTAGCATAGCAGGGGGAGAGTGGGAGAGTGGGAGAGTGGGAGAGGGAGAGAATTACCAATTAACAAATAACAACTAACAAATAACCAATAACTAATAACAAATAACCAATTCCTTAAAATAACCGATGCCAAGTCAATTCCTTTGTCGGTTCATCTAAATGCCACCGCAATAATTGAGTAGCAGATTTACCGATTATTCCTGAAAGCCCGTTAGCATTAGCGTTAGCGTTAGCGAAGCGATCCGTAGGAAAGCGATCCGAAGGAAAGCGATCCGTAGGAAAGCCCGCCCCTACGGGGGCTACGCCAACGAAGAGGATCGCCTTTCTGGGAGAATCAGTAGCTAGGGCGATCGCACTTTCTACGTCGCAAATCCCCCATTTTACCAAATTCTGGACTCCTGCCAACAGTGGTAGCGTTGTACCTGCCAAAGTAGCAGATTCCAGCGGCGAGTGATAATCTAATCTTAGCCAAGCCGTACCTTTTCTGACTTCAATTTGGCGAGAATCCCAAGGATAAACACCATCCGGCAAACCCAAAGGAGCTAGAGCATCACTGACTAAAAAAACACCTGTTTCGTATCTCCCAGCCCGCAGCAAAAAATCAATCATTGTCGGAGAAACGTGCCTTCCGTCAGCAATTAAACCGCACTTAACACCTGGAGAAACGATCGCCGCGCCCAACAAACCCGGTTCTCGGTGGTGTAAACTCGGCATAGCATTAAAAGCATGAGTTACCATCGAAGCTCCCCGTGCAAAGGCGTGTTCCGCTTGTTCTGCTGTCGCTTGGGAGTGTCCGAGACTAACTGTAATACCCAAACTTTGCAAATAGGAAATTACTTCGCCAGTGCTATCCAACTCCGGTGCTAAAGTAATTATTTTGACAATATCGGCACAATCTCCTAAAACTAACTTGACATTTTCGATAGTTAGTGGTAGTAAAAATTGTGAGGGGTGAGCTCCTCGCTTGTGGGGGTTCAGAAAAGGGCCTTCGAGGTGAACACCGATTATTTCGGCTGTTTTGAGTTGATTGGTTGGGGAAGTAGCGGTTTTTGTAGTGCGGATAAAATTAGCAATAGTCGAGAGCGATCGCCTAAACTTGTCTAGTGAAGTTGTCACCAAAGTTGGTAGAAAAGCATCAACTCCCTGATTCCATAAAAATTGACAAATTTTGGGCAACATTTCCATATGCTTGCTTTCTAAATCGGGGAAAGCCAAACCTAGGGCTCCGTTAATTTGCAAGTCAACTCCGCCGAGAGAAAGCCAATCTCCTGTGGCATCGAGGATTTGTAAATCTGGGGTAGAAACCCGTTTGAATACTGGATCCATCGGGCAAACTTCTTGAATTATGCCATTTTGATCAACAGCCAGCATCTGCAATTCCTGGAAACCGGGAAGCTTTGCATTGAGAATATTTGTAGGGAATAAATTTGGGGTGGTGGCTTTTGTCATCCGATTTTAGATTTTAGATTTTAGATTTAAAGTTAACATTGATCGGAAATCTCAAATCTCAAAATTACATGAATCAACCGACTGTTGGAATTATCATGGGTAGCGATTCTGATTTGCCCACAATGAAAGATGCGATCGCAGTTTGCGAAGAATTCAATATACCTTGCGAAGTTGCGATCGTCTCGGCTCATCGTACCCCTGAGCGCATGGTTGAATATGCCCAAACCGCGCACTCACGGGGATTGAAAGTGATTATTGCAGGTGCTGGGGGAGCCGCGCACTTACCTGGTATGGTAGCATCTTTAACACCTTTGCCGGTGATTGGTGTACCAGTACCGAGCCGTCACCTGCAAGGAATAGATTCTTTGTACTCGATCGTCCAAATGCCAGCGGGGATACCGGTAGCAACTGTCGCGATCGGCAATTCTCAAAATGCAGGCTTACTGGCAGTTCAGATTTTAGCAGTTTACCAGCCAGAACTGCTAAATCGAGTTCTACAATATCGCAAAACTTTGTCTGAATCTGTTATTCAAAAACAAACTCAGCTAGAAGAGCTAGGCTATCGTAACTATCTCGATCTCAAAAAATAACCGAGAAAACTTCGTAGTATAATTGGGAAATTTTCGGATTATAGTTTAGCTGATTAGTTGTAGAGAGGGTGACAGTGACTAAATTGAATATCGGAAAGAAAAAGTCAAAAACAGTCAGGCGAGGGTCTCTAAATTGGGCAATAGCCAAATCGGGGACTAAGGTTAACAAATTCAAGAAATTACAAATAGCGATCGCCCGCCTGAGTCCCAGTTGGCAAGCCTGTATACCTTTAGCTGCCATCATCGTCTTGGTGTGGGGATATGCAGCAGTAGCCCAAACCCCTGCCAAGCCTAGCGTCGAAGAACAATTGGCCAGCCTCAAGGTGGGTATGGACACGATGTGGGTGATGGTAGCTGGGATGCTGGTGTTCTTTATGAATGCCGGTTTTGCGATGTTAGAAACGGGTTTTTGTCGCCAGAAAAATGCAGTCAACGTCCTCGCCAAAAACTTGATTGTGTTTGCGCTGTCTACGATCGCATATTGGGCGATCGGGTTTGCATTGATGTTCAGCGATGGTAACGGTTTGATCGGCACAAGCGGCGGATTTTTCCTATGGAATGTAGCGGACAACAGCCCCGCCACAGGAGAGGCTTACAAAGGCATTTTCAGCGCTCTAAATTGGACAGGAGTGCCTCTGAATGCTAAATTCTTTTTCCAATTAGTTTTTGCCGGAACTACGGCCACGATCGTTTCTGGAGCCGTTGCAGAGCGAATTAGATTCCTAGATTTCTTAATTTTCAGCTTGTTGTTAGTAGGAATTGCCTACCCAATTACCGGACACTGGATTTGGGGCGGCGGCTGGCTGGCAAAAGCCGGTTTCTACGATTTTTCAGGTTCGACAGCGATTCACTCTGTAGGCGGTTGGGCAGCTTTGATGGGAGCAGCATTTTTGGGGCCGCGGATCGGCAAGTACCGCAACGGCGATACTGTGGCGATGCCGGGACACAATATGAGTATTGCTACCCTGGGCTGTTTGATTCTGTGGTTGGGTTGGTTCGGGTTCAATCCCGGTTCGACAATGGCAGTCGATCCAAATGCGATCGCCCATATTGCCATCACCACTAACACCGCAGCAGCCTTCGGGGGAGTTGCGGCCACCCTCACCGCTTGGTTGTACCTGGGCAAACCAGACCTTTCGATGATTATCAACGGCATCCTAGCTGGCTTAGTCGGAATTACTGCTGGTTGCGCTTGGATCAACGTACCCAATGCTGCGATTATCGGGACTGTCGCAGGTATTTTGGTAGTTTTTGCCGTAACTTTCTTTGACAACTTGAAAATTGACGACCCTGTAGGGGCAACCTCGGTTCACCTAGTCTGCGGGATTTGGGGAACTCTGGCAGTTGGCTTATTTGCCGATGGCCCGACAACTGGAATTTATACCGCAGGCCCGAAAGCCGGATTGCTTGTAGGGGGAGGTTTCGATCAACTAATACCACAGTTGATTGGGATTATATCTGTAGGCGGGATGACCGTGCTGCTGAGTACGACTTTCTGGTATGCACTCAAGGTTTTGCTGGGCATCCGGGTTAGTGCAGCAGAGGAGGCGGAAGGTTTAGATATCGGAGAACACGGGATGGAAGCCTATAGTGGTTTTGTCAAAGAAACAGACTTTGGCAGCAGAAGCAAGGATAGCAGCGATTACAACTCCTAAAAATCCGATTTTTGAGTCAGAAACTTTGGCACGTAGATTTTTTGTGGTAGAGTAGTCCGCAAAAGCAAAGTTCTGCATCGACACCCTTGCCAAACACATCACAGTGCTT
>JAYTZD010000160.1:0-3939 GCA_043742065.1 Oscillatoriales bacterium | reverse complement strand
AAGTAGGCGAAAAATTAATAAAAAGTAGTTCCTTCATCTCGTATACCTTGGCTTCTCGGATAGCACGAGTCCGGGCTAAAGCATCTAGTTGAAAAATTATTCCCGCCGATTCTGCCTGGGCAAAAATGCGGTTTGGAGGAATTAATTTGCCCTGTTCATCAATTCCTCTGAGCAGCGCTTCTTGTGCAAAAATTTTAGAAGTATCTGAGGTATAAACAATTGGCTGAAAATGAGTAGTAATGCGTTCTTGAGACAATAAATCTAAGAGCCAATCTGAATTACTAAAATTAATAAAACTGTCTAAGGAAGTGATACGAGAGAAATCGCCGAGGTTCGGCTTTTCAATTCCCCGCATCCATAATACTTTTGTCTCTTTTAATTCTTGATTTGTCAGGGTAGATAATGCTGTATTGTTAAATCTTTCTGTTCCTATCGTGTCAATTGGAATGTATAAACACTTCCCGTCTTCTAGAAGCAGGCATTCAAGTCGCGCCTTCGCCAGTGCAGAAATAATCTTATTCAGTGTGTGCGATACTGGAAACCATAGGTATAGACCTCCGCTGCCCTCTATTTTGTCAGGTACTGTTTGGCATTTAGAGCAGGAGCGAAAGGTTTTGCCACTTCTATGCACGAGAATATCCTCCAATTTTTCTGTTTATTTTAAAATGGATAGCAGTATTTAATTATAAGCTAATTCAGCCATCAATAAATCTATCTAAAGATTTAAAGCTTTAGCAGTTATAGTTAAGAAATAGTCCAGTCTTCTTCATTAAATCCAATTTATAACATGGGCTGTAGCCGAAGCAAGAAGGTATAAGGAAGATCCAAAAATAGCGGCTACAGTTGATTTTCGGGAAATGGGGATTGACAGGAGTTGCGATCGCCCGATTAAATTATACCCCCTAAAAAATATTTACAGCCAAAGCATCGCACTTAAAAAGCCTAGCTTACGAGCAATTTCCGACCTGATTCAAAAATCGGGATGACAGGATTTGAACCTGCGCCCCCCTCGTCCCGAACGAGGTGCGCTACCAAGCTGTGCTACATCCCGAATTTAGTCATTATTTTTTTTTAAGGTATCACATAAGAATCAAAATTTAACAGGCTCGTATATAATAAGTTGTAAAATACTACTCAGGCGGAGACAGGCGTGACAGTTAAGCCACAGTGGTTGCGAGTTAAAGCCCCCCAGTGGGAGCGCGTCGGCAACGTCAAAGAAATTTTGCGGGATTTAGCCCTGAATACGGTTTGCGAAGAGGCATCGTGTCCTAACATCGGCGAGTGCTTCAGTGCAGGTACTGCCACATTTCTAATCATGGGGCCTGCCTGTACCCGCGCCTGTCCTTACTGCGACATTGACTTTGAGAAAAAGCCTCAACCTCTAGATCCGACAGAGCCGGAAAGATTGGCCCAAGCAGTAGGACGCCTCAAACTCAACCATGTCGTGATTACTTCCGTTAACCGTGACGACTTGCCCGATGGGGGTGCATCCCAGTTCGTACACTGCATTGAAGCGGTTCGCTCGGTGATGCCAGAGACAACTATAGAAGTTTTGATTCCCGATTTGTGTGGTAACTGGCAAGCTTTAGAAACTATTCTTGCAGCTCGCCCGGAGGTACTAAACCATAATACTGAAACTGTAAAGCGACTTTACCGTCGGGTGAGGCCACAAGGAAAGTACGATCGCACCCTCGAACTTTTGCAACGCAGCCGTGACATCGCACCAGGGGTTTATACCAAATCTGGGATTATGGTGGGACTCGGAGAAACAGACGAGGAAGTTCGGGAAGCGATGGAGGACTTGCGGGCTGTGGGCTGCGATATTTTGACGGTGGGACAGTATCTGCAACCGACTCCAAAGCATTTGAATGTGGAAAACTTTGTGCCGCCAGAGCAGTTTGATGCTTGGAGAGCGTTTGGGGAATCTTTGGGATTTTTGCAAGTTGTGGCTTCTCCCCTAACTCGCAGTTCTTATCACGCTGAACAGGTGAGGGAATTGATGAAACTTTACCCACGCCACTAATTTTTAATTTTGCTCAACTACGCATCCGTCGGCTGAGAATCCCCAAAAAACAATACACCCTTAACCTACGTTAGATACCGCAGTTTAAGGATGTATTGCTTTCATCTTTATAGTTTCGAGGAGCTATATAAAGTTTTATTAAAAAAACCAGGAATTTTGAGAAGTGATCAGGAACCAGCAGATCGGTGATGAAGATTAACTTAACTTCTGACGAGAGTCACTTGTTTTTAGCCAGAGATTACCTATACTAGCTACATAAACAAAGAAGTACAACGCACTTTCTGGGCCTTCAACCTGTTACATCAAAGAGTTCTTGGCATTTTCCTGAATGTTGGTAAAACAAAAAAGGTAGCCAGAGTTCGATCGAGAACAGTAGAAAACTCAGGAAAGTTAGTAAAGAAACAAAAAGCGGTGATGCTTCGTCTTAGCAAAATGGGCATCATAAATATAAATAACCGCTAAGCGTAGCATCTTTTCACCCGGAGCAATTGAGAAAATCACTATGCCAGCCACCTCTTTTTACGCTGAAGCTGAATTCGACGAACGACTGCGAGTCAATCCCTTGCAAGATGATGTGTTGGACGAGGATACTGAAGAAGCTGGAGACGAAATCATCGACCAAGATGCAACAGAGACTGAGGATGCAGACCGTGACGCGAAATTGCAAAAAAATGCGAGTCGCCGCACTACAGATTTGGTGCGCCTATACCTCCAGGAAATAGGACGAGTTCGTCTGTTAGGTCGAGATGAGGAAGTTTCTGAAGCTCAAAAAGTTCAGCGCTATATCAAATTGCTGGAATTGCGGAACACTGCCGCCTCGCAGGAGGAAGGAAAAATTCAGGGCTTCGTGCATTTAATCGGGGTGCGCGATCGCTTGGCCGCAAAGTTGGGACACAAACCTTCCCTGGAACGCTGGGCCACAACTGCCGGCGTGGGTGATGTGTCGGAGATCAAGCGGATTATGAGCGAAGGTAAGCGGCACTGGGCAGAGTTAGCAGAGATCACTGTTGAGATGCTCGAAAAAACTCAAGCTGAAGGTGTCGAAGCTAAAGATCATATGATCAAGGCTAACCTGCGCCTGGTAGTTTCGGTAGCAAAAAAATATCAAAATCGCGGTTTAGAACTGTTGGATTTAATACAAGAAGGTACTCTCGGATTGGAACGAGCTGTAGAAAAGTTCGATCCGACGCGGGGTTATCGGTTTAGCACTTACGCCTACTGGTGGATTCGTCAGGGAATTACACGGGCTATAGCGACTCAAAGCCGTACCATCCGCCTCCCGGTTCACATTACTGAAAAACTCAATAAGATTAAAAAAGCCCAGCGCAAAGTTTCTCAAGAAAAAGGTCGGACAGCGACTATAGAAGATATTGCTGTTGAGTTGGATATGACTCCAATCCAGGTGCGGGAAGTTTTGCTGAGAGTGCCCCGTTCTGTTTCCCTAGAAACTAAAGTTGGTAATGAGAAAGATACGGAGTTGGGCGATTTGCTCGAAACAGACTGCGTATCGCCGGAAGAAATGCTGATGCGAGAAGCTTTGCATCGCGATTTGCAGCAACTGTTGGCAGATTTGAGCAGCCGCGAGCGAGATGTGATTCTGATGCGGTTCGGTTTGGGTGATGGACACCCCTACTCATTGGCAGAAATTGGTCGTGCTTTGGATTTATCTCGCGAACGAGTCCGCCAAATCGAAGCTAAAGCTTTACAAAAGCTGCGCCAGCCCAAGCGTCGCAACCGTGTTCGAGACTATCTGGAGTCTCTCAATTAAAGTTGTGTCGTTGAAAATGCTCTGATGCTTAGATCCCCGACTTCTTAAAGAAGTCGGGGATTTTTGATAAATCCAAGAAAAGAACTCATATCAATTCCGGCTGCGCCGGAATGATATAGAGTCCAAGGCAGTGCCGTGTCCCTACCGC
>JAYTZD010000159.1:0-16678 GCA_043742065.1 Oscillatoriales bacterium | reverse complement strand
AAGTTCGGTGACAGCTTTATTAACTGATGCACAAAAGTGCTGCAATCGCATGGGAAAAGCTTTCTTTTTGCCGAAGTCAAATTGTTTCGGATCGTAGTGTATAATCTTGATAGAATCAAGTGATTTACCAGCAGCTTGAATGCAGGCGCGGGCTAAACCGTCAAAGGTGACAAATCGATCGCCTGAAACGTTGTAAATTTGCCCGATCGCACTTTTATTGCCCAAAACCGCCGCCATCGCCCTAGCCAAATCCTGACAATGCCCTAACTGCGTGAAGTGCATTCCATTACCGGGAATCAGAATCGGTCGATCGCGCACAATGCGATCGAAAAACCATGCCTCCAAATCGTTATAATTTTGGGGGCCATAAATATATGTCGGGCGAATCGAAGTCCAAGGCAAACCAGACTCGGCTAAGTAAGTTTCCGTTTCACATTTACCCAAATGGCGGCTTTTCGGATCCGTAGCGTCTCCTTCGATGTGAGGCATTTGATCGGATTTCAAATAAACCCCCGCAGAACTCATATAAATGAAGTGCTGCACCCTCCCCTTAAATATTTCAGCTAAAGGCTTTGTATCGCTCAGTTCACGGCCGTTATTATCAAAAACGACATCAAACTCCTCCGTGGATAATTTGTCTTTAAGTTGGTCAAGATTTGTGCGATCGCCCTGAATCTGCTGCACTCCCGAAACAGGCACCGGCTTATTGCCACGATTGAACAGTACCACATCATGCCCTTGTGCTGCTAAAATCTTAGTAAGATAAACCCCGATAAATCGAGTACCGCCCATCATTAAAATCCGCATTATTTTCCATACTCCTTACAGTTAGTGTAAATATCTTACAATAAAGTCAGTCCTAAGCTTTACTCAAACTCAACATAATTTCAATATACCTCAAATAGCCCTATGCAAGTTCCCAGGCTACATCCAGAAACCATCGAAGAAGTCAAACAAAGAGCCGACATAGTAGATGTCATTTCCGGCCGCGTCGTCTTGCGAAAACGGGGCAAAGAATTTGTAGGATTGTGTCCATTTCACGACGAAAAGTCCCCCAGTTTTACCGTCAACCAAGCCAAACAAATGTACTATTGTTTCGGCTGTGGCGCTGGCGGAAACGCCTTTAAGTTTCTCATGGAATTAGAGAAACGCTCTTTTAGCGAAGTCGTATTAGACTTAGCTAAAACCTATCAAGTACAAGTCAAAACAGTCGAACCCGAACATCGACAAGAATTGCAGCGCCAAATTTCTTTGCGAGAACAACTATATGAAATTTCCGCACTAACCGCCAAATTTTACGAACACGCTTTGAGACAAACCCAAGGACAAGAACCCCTAGCATATCTCAAATCTGAACGACAACTTAGCGAAGAAACAATCCAACAATTTCAGTTAGGTTATGCACCCCAAGGTTGGGAAACACTCTACAGCTATTTAGTAGAACAAAAACACTATCCAGCCCAGTTAGTAGAACAAGCCGGATTAATTGTACCACGGAAATCAGGAGGTAGTGGCTATTACGACCGTTTCCGAAATCGCGTCATGATTCCGATCCGCGATACCCAAGGTAGAGTCATCGGTTTCGGCGGCAGAGCCCTCGGCGACGAACAACCCAAATATCTCAACTCTCCCGAAACAGAACTATTCGACAAGGGCAAAACTTTATTCGCCTTAGATACAGCCAAAATAGCGATTAGCAAAGCCGATCAAGCAGTCGTTGTAGAGGGGTACTTTGATGCGATCGCACTTCATGCAGCGGGCATTGGCAACGCCGTCGCTTCCCTCGGCACAGCCCTCAGTTTAAACCAAGTGCGACAGTTATTGCGCTACACTGACTCTAAACAAATCATCCTGAATTTCGATGCTGATAAAGCGGGAACTCAAGCAGCAGAAAGAGCGATTGGAGAAATAGAAAAACTTGCCTATCAAGGAGAAGTACAACTGCGAGTTTTGAATATTCCCGATGGTAAAGATGCTGATGAATTCCTCAAAACTTACTCCTCTGAACAATATCGAGAATTGCTAAAAATAGCTCCTCTGTGGCTGGACTGGCAACTTCAACAAATGCTGATCAATCAAGACTTAAAACAAGCAGATACTTACCAGAAAATCACTAAAAAAATCATTAAATTATTAACCAATATCACGGACGATAATCAACTCACACATTACCTACAAAAATGCGCCGAAATTCTCAGCAAGGGAGATTATCGACTGACCAAAATGCTAGCGGATAACTTGTTGAATCAAGTAATCAACGATTGGGGGAAAAGGCTGAGTCAAGATGAATCATTGACAATGCCGCTGTTGATCAGAAAGAAGCTGAAGCCAACCAGCAGCAAACAATCAAAAAAACAGACTAGCAGTAGCCTCAACAATCAGTCAAAGGAAAGTTTCTTGGCTGTAGCCAGGACTCTTTTGGAAGAAGCAGAAGGGCAATTATTGCAGATATACTTGCATTGTCCCGAATACCGCCAAGATGTTCGAGAATCAATAGAAGCTAGAGAAGTCCAGTTTAGCCTTTCTCACCACAGATTTTTGTGGCATCAGATTTTGAATGCAGAAATTTTGCACAAAATCTCTTTACAAATAGCGCCGTCTGAGTTAATATTAAGATTGCAAGATAGCTTGATCGAATATCCCAATCAACTCAATCAAATTTCCCATCTATTTCACTTAAATGAGTTGTCAGAAAAAAACGTTTATCGCGCACCTTTAGTAATTCGGTCGGCTTTGGCGTGCATTGAGCAAATTATCAGCATGAAACGCCGTCGCATCGCACTGAATATGTGGGAAAACACCGATGCTGCTAGCAATTGTGAAGAGGCTTTAGAATATCACCAACAATTCCTTGCTGAACAAGAATGGATACGGGAATTAGAGCGGTTGCGTCAAGTGAATTTTTATGATTTAATATCAGTACCCTGGAGTGGGAATTTCTAGATTACTTTTGGGTACTGATATTAAACTGTACTGAAATACTCGTCTATGCTTCAGTCGGCGCAGGCGGACTTTGTTTTTGGTAGGGACAATTCCCCTGTGGTTGCCCCGGTTTCACCCGTCGGGGATATAATGAGTTCGCCATTGATGTCCATAGTCGCAAACTTCAGCACTTCATTAAAAGCTAAACCCCGTATTTTTAGCTCCCAACGAATACCTTTTGCTTTCATCCGTTTGGCTTTTCGCATATCGACATCAGTAACTTTTTGATGCAGTAGCAAATATTTCATGGCTGCTGTAGCTTCAACTTTTCTGGGATAGGCAATATAGGTGATAAATCCACCGTCCCAATGATTGGCGTTACGGATGCTGCTGATAGTAGCAACTCTTGGACTAAATCGGTTCCAGTAAAAGTCACTGTATCCGACTGACTGTGTTTTAATGTGGAGTTTGTTTGGCATTTGACTTAACTCCTATAGCCTTTTTGCGGGTTTAGCAATACCGCTTTGGTGCTGCTATCTATAATTATAGCAAATTATTGATTGAATATCAATTTTTTGTAAATAAACTTTGCAAATGCAAAATTTTTGGTAGTTAGCTATCGGCGGTGAATGTGGGGTTTGTGTTTGTCTAATTCATAGATTTTTTAAACGCAGACCAATAATTATGACATCTCTTTCAACTCCATCAAGTTCGGCGACTTTGGGCAGATGTCCCCAGGGCTGAAAGCCAAATTTGGAGAAGAGTTTTAAACTGGGTTGATTGTGGGCAAAAACTATGCCAATTAAGGTTTTAATTCCTAATTCTGGACTGCGCTCAATTGCTTGTTGTAATAATTTCTGTCCGACTCCGCAGGATTGGCGATCGGGCGCGATGTAAATGCTAACTTCTGCGGTATGCTGATAGGCAGCACGTCCGTAGAAAAGCTGCAAGCTGAGCCAACCAATGATGCTTTGTTCTGATTCAATGACCCAGATGGGTAGGGAATTGGGGGAGTGTTGTCTATACCAGGAAAGACGACTTTCCACTGAGACTGGTTCTAAATCTGCTGTGGCCGATCGCCCTGGTATGGCTGCGTTGTATATTTGGACTATTGCTGGCAAGTCGCTTTCTAGTGCATCGCGGATTTGCATGGTTTGGTTAATTGTTTGTTGTTGACTGTTTAATCGGATTCTACCTAGGAATAGCTCCTTAGTATTGTAGGGTGCGTCAGCCCACAGCGTTTACCTTAGCCTTTGGAGTGATCGAGCTGACGCACCCTACAGGCCTCGTTAGATGATGCTGCGCTACCCGATCGCGATCGTAGTCCAGAATACTTAATCTGGGCTGAAGCGACTCGCAGAAAAATTGACATCGCACGGGAACAAGCACAACATGGTGAAGTATTACAATGAACTCGCCCGGAACTATTCCAGCCGATCGCCATTAACAGATAATTATCACCATCGGTATCGTAAATCGGCACAGTTTCGAGTATACTGTTACCATTTTGTAGTTCAGCATGGCAGTGGATAATAGTTTTAATAGCCGATCGATAAAAAGCTAGTTTATCCATTGTGTTATCTCCTCACCGTTCGGATTAAAGCAGCTATCTAGTTGACTGAAAAACTCCCAGCTTCAGCATTCTTAATTGCCTGCCTCAAATGCAGCAAGCGCCTTTGTCTACTGTCATTTTCTAACTGCATTGTAATGTCTTCTAATTCCAGAGTCGCTGCTTCGATTGCTAAACGACTGCGGCGCAAATTAGCCAATAATCTTTTGGCTGTTTCAGGGTCGGGAATACGCGGTTGGCTAGTCATGGCAAATTCCACTCCGTTTTCACTTCTTGAATACTCCGTTCCATTGCTGGAATTTCAATTTGGATGCGTTCAATAGATTGGTATACTAAATTTAGCATATCAGCCGGAATCGTGGGTTGAGACTCAGCTATGCGTAACTGAAAATTAGACAACCGAGAAAACCAAGGTGTAGCACGTTCAGCGACACTTTTTAGTTCATCCAGAAATGGGATCGTATCACTTGTTTCTCCGAACAGTTGAAACAGAGTCAACTCTGCTGCTGTTGCTGCATCAACAATATCTAGCAACTGGCGTTTCAAATTCCAGATAATTTCCGCAAGTTCCTTCGGAAATTTCGCCATATTTGCACGTTCCTCATAACTCTTTAATCATTGTAATTCTAATTGTCACTTATACATTAGAGTTAGAAAGCCTAATCATTCAAGCGATTAACCCACCGTATAACGTGAAAATTCCAGCGAGGGACTAATTGTATGCAAACCCAGCCTGCTATCACCGAACATCTGTCACCGGAATTAGCACAAATCTTTCTAGAAGGATTACCCAAAACCATTCGTAAAGGACTGTCCATGCGGGCTAAAGCAATGAACTATCCAGTTTGGGCGGTAATTGAAATGGCGATCGCAGGATATCTTGATGAAGAGGCTATATCCTTTGCCGATTGCCAGCCCAAGCTCGACTAGAGATTGTGCTTGCAATAACTGTTGCTCAAACATCGGCTGACTACTAAAGTTGATTCACTATTAGCATTTGCTCAAATACCGCTCCCAAAGCAGCCGAGTAAGCGCGACTGTCCAGAAACCTCGGTTGCTGCTGCATCTTTTGCTCGATTTCATCGCGCTTTTGCTTTCGCAATTGGGCATTAGTTCCGAGTGAAACACTCAACTTAATATAAGTCTCTTCGCTATCAGCAATTAAATCAAACAACTGGATGTCTCGCAGGATTGCCGCCCCTTGTCTGGAACGCAAATTATTCCCGTCTCTCGCCACAATAGGTAATCCAACTTCTAACGGATCGACTGTCGAATTTGCACCCGCGTAGGGATAAGAGTCGAGATAGACATCAGCCAGTTGTAACACTGCTTTCACATCTTCGCGGTTCGCCAGGGTATTTAATAAAATTAAACGATCGCGATCGATACCGTATTTATCAAAAATAGCAGACATTTTATTAATAAATGGCTGTTTGACGTAATCACCAGACCAAGTATTGCCGAAGGGATATAAAACCAGGACAGAATTAGGCACGGCTGCGATAATCTTTGCCCAAGTTTCTCTGAGTTCGGGAATAATCTTGAATGTATTAGCGCCGGAGATAAATACAACTGCTGTATCGGAAATTCCCAACCTTTTTCGCTCGAATTTAATACTTGCTTCTGCTTTTTGGATGTTATAATTGAAGCAAAATCCTGTCCCGTCAACCATTACTAACCTTTCGCTATATTGTGCTTGCGCTGCTTGTAAAGGTTCGGTCAAATTGCCGGAAATGTAGTAATCCATATTGCGGATGCCTGTAGTGACGGGAGATGCAAAATAGGTGGTCTGTAACCGCGCTAGGCGGTGCAAAGCTAGTAAAATGATGTTTTGAGCGGCATTTGTGACGATCGACCCTACAAACAAAATATCCAGGTCATCGGCCCGAATAATCTCTACTTGACTGCTAAGTTCCTGCGGCAACTTCACCAGTTTGTCCGCCCGACTTTGACAGTATATATCCAAAGGGCGATCGTTCGCGTTGAGGACATATAAAATAATCTCAAATTTCTCTCTGTCTAAATGCTCAAAAGCCGGGATAGTCGTAAAAGTTTCTGAAATAGGGGCGAAATTTGCTTTGAGAATGCCGAGGCGAATTTTGCTTCTGTGAGCGGGGCGCTTGTCAAAACTGAAATCAATCTGATGTCCCCTAGCTTTTAGGATAAATTCGAGAATGTGCGATCGCTTAATATAGACATTTTTTAAGTTGTTTGTGCTAAAATAGAGAGGGACAAAGTTAACGGTGTCTGCAAAGATCAGCGCCAGATTTTGCCAAATTTCGGAGTCGGGATTGCTGAAAACTCGGCTGTGAACGAGCTCGACTAATTGCTGCATATAGCTACAATAGTTTTCGACTTCTCCAACTTCTTGAAAGTAACTGGGGAAGTACAGCATAAACTCCAGCAAATCATTAAAAAACCACTGGGGAACAGCAGTTCTGCCATACTGTAACGGCAACTGATCTGCCCGCCGATACAGCATCGCTGCTAGCAAATATTGGATAGCTTCGGGGGCTTCAAATCCTTTAGCAACGTATTGAGATAACTCCTCTACTTCCCGCTGTTCGCCATCAGTCAGTGGCTCATCTCTCATGCCGCTGGCTAATAGCATTTTCTGGGCTTTTCCCACATAGCCAGAATAGCTATTTTGCATTTTATCTGGTGGTGCGGATAGCCAAAATGCTGCTAGTTTATGGCGCGCTTGACGCAAATCTGTTAAGGCAGATTCATGGGATGTGCTATGATATTGATGAATACAACCGGACAGCCAAGTCAGAAATTGAGGCGATTCTATATTGAGCTGAACTTTGATAGTTTCCTGATGCAGTCTGAGAGATAAACGCTCTAGGGTTCCGCCATTTCGTGGCAAGGATAATCTCGAAAATGGACTCGGCAAGTCTGCGGCTAAATCTAGCTGATGTAGCATTTCAAAACATCCGCCCGATGTCAGATTGAGAATTTGAATTAGGGGATGGTTGAGGTGCAAGCTGCTCAGTAGTTGAGGGTTGTAAACTGACATCAAAATGTTTTTGATATCTTGTTCTTCTTTGTCTGAGGATTTCAGAGGCAGATTGAGCTTGGCTTTTAATAATTCTAACACTTTGCCGGGAGATGTTAGCAAAGTATTCAAATTTACGAGCAGACATCGATTGTCATGGCGTTTATAGAATTCTAAGATATGGCGATTATAAAATTTCCATATCTTTAAGCAAGATTCTGGATTTTGTGAGAAAAATGGGAGGTTCAACCGCAGGATTGAATCGGTGACATCCCAAGGATAGCGGTAAACAAATAGATAGTAAGCATTGGGGATGATTTCATTCCAGAAATCTAACATTAAACTGGTGCGCGGATCTTTCCAGCCCCAAAGTTCTGAGTGGTTGGAGCGAGATTTAACTAATTCTTTCCCAGGCTCTTTGTAGTTGTTAAGTTTTTGCGAGTTTAGCTGTTCGCTTTCTGTCCAACCCCAATCGGGAAAACCTGTTTCGTCTGACGGAGAGCAAGTTTGCAAAACTGTTCGCTGAAATTCTACAAAATCAATGTCTTCAAAGTAACCTTTGGGATTCCAATAGTTTCCTTTCAGGAGATTGTCTCCTAAGTCAAGGCCGATTTTTTGTAGGAATGCCGCAGTGAGAGAAGTTCCAGAACGGTGCATTCCAGTAATAATTAGCACGGGAGAATTTGTGCCGCTATTTAGCATTTATTACCTCATTATTTAGGATTAAATAGGACTTACGCATGGGAACCCATAAACCGGTTTTTTTTTTGCATCATACTGCGTTACAGCGCACAGAAACGGTCAAAAAACCCGGTTTATGGGATTTTTATGCGTAGTACGATCGGTTTCAAATACGCGATATTTTGAGAGACAAATCATAGCATTTTTCGTCGCAAATAAAACAAAATCTAAATAAAAAAAGTTTTTTTCCAAAACTGCATAATTTTAGGGAAGATGTCCTGATAAGTAATTAAGGTGTGGTGCTTATCTCAAAAATAGCGCCCGCCTGTCTACACTAAACAGGAAAAAAACATTGGCAGTATTTACTGGTACGTCCTCAGATGACACTCTCAAAGGCGGGTTAGGCAATGACAGCCTTTCGGGCCTCGACGGCAATGACTCTCTTAGTGGTTCTGGCTCCAATAACACCTTAGATGGCGGTGCGGGCAATGATAGGCTCTTCAGCTTTGGCAGCGGCAGCCTCCTCTTGGGGGGAGATGGCAATGACTATCTCGAAGCAGGCGTCAATAGCACCTTAGATGGGGGTGCTGGCGACGATACGATCAGTGCCCAATATGCCAATTCCGGCAAAGTGCTGCGAGGTGGTGCGGGTAACGATCGCTATTTTGTGTCGGCAAGCAAGTCGATTCAGGATAGTGGTGGTATCGATAATGTGTCGATCGGTTTTAGTACCTCAACCAGCATTGCCCTGTCGCTGTCGCCGGGAATTCTGGGCTTAGGGCGGCAAGGTACGAGTCTGATAGTTGACACCAACAGAGACGGCATAGCCAGGGCTGCCGAAGACGTTGTGATTTTAGACTTTTTCGGTGCATCGCCGACAGTCGCGGGTGCAGGCTTAATCGAAACCATCAACACCCTCTCCGGTACCGCGATTCTCGCTGCTAATCTCACTGAAGCTACGGCTGCACCTGGACTCAATGTCACCACAGGAACTCCAGGCAACGATAACCTTACAGGTACTGCCGCTAATGACAACATCGCAGGGCTTGAGGGCAATGACACCCTCGCAGGCTTAGATGGCAACGACACCTTGCTGGGCGATGCAGGAAATGACAGCCTCAGCGGGGGTGCGGGTAATGACAGTCTCCTTGGCTTAGACGGCAATGACACCCTGGATGGAGGCTCAGGCAATGACTTTCTGAATGCAGGTTTCGGCGGCGCTAATGAGAGTCTGGCTGGTGGCGATGGAGAAGACACGCTGCAAGGCTTCGGTTCTTCTTCAACTTTGGATGGGGGCGCGGGCAATGACAACCTATCGGGCAGCAACAACAGCCTCCTCTTGGGGGGAGATGGCAACGACTATCTCACAACCTCCTCCTTTGGCGGCAATAGCACCTTAGATGGCGGTGCTGGCGATGATACGATCTTTGCCCAATATGCGAATTCCAACGTGCTGCGAGGCGGTGCAGGTAACGATCGCTATCTGATCTCGGCCGGGTCGATTCAGGATAGTGGTGGTATCGATAATCTGTCGATCGGTTTTAGTACCTCAACCAGTATTGCCCTGTCGCTGTCGCCGGGAATTCTGGGCTTAGGGCGGCAAGGTACGAGTCTGATAGTTGATACCAACAGAGACGGCATAGCCAGGGCTGCCGAAGACGTTGTGATTTTAGACTTTTTCGGTGCATCGCCGACAGTTGCGGGCGCTGGCTTAATCGAAACCATCAACACCCTCTCTGGTACCGCGATTCTCGCTGCTAATCTCACTGAAGCTACGGCTGCACCTGGACTCAATGTCACCACAGGAACTCCCGGCAACGATAACCTTACAGGTACTGCCGCTAATGACAACATCGCAGGCTTAGATGGCAATGACAACATTTCTGGCCTTGACGGTAACGACACCTTGCTGGGCGATGCAGGAAATGACAGCCTCAGTGGGGGTGCGGGTAATGACAGTCTCCTGGGTGGCTCAGGCAATGACACCCTGGATGGAGGCTCAGGCAATGACTTTTTGAATGCAGGTTTCGGCGGCGCTAATGAGAGTCTGGCTGGTGGCGATGGAGATGACACGTTGCAAGGCTTTAATTCCCCCACAACTTTGGATGGCGGTGCGGGCAATGACAACCTCTTCGGTAGCAACAACAGCCTCGTCTTAGGGGGAGATGGCAACGACTATCTCGGAGCCGGCATCAATAGCACCTTAGATGGGGGTGCTGGCAATGATACGCTCGATGCCCAATATGCGAATTCCGCCAACGTGCTGCGAGGTGGTGCGGGTAACGATCGCTATCTGATCTCGGCAAGCAAGGCGAGTCAGATTCAGGATAGTGGCGGTATCGATAATGTGTTGATCGGTTTTAGTACCTCAACCAGTATTGCCCTGTCGCTGTCGCCGGGAATTCTGGGCTTAGGGCGGCAAGGTACGAGTCTGATAGTTGATATCAACAAAGACGGGATAGCTAAGGCTGCGGATGACTTGGTGATTTTAGACTTTTTCGGTGCATCGACGACTGTTGGAGGTACAGGCTTCATCGAAACCATCAACACCCTCTCTGGTACTGCGATTCTCGCTGCTAATTTACCAGAAGCGCCGACAACTCCGACACCAGTTGTAACAACACCAACACCAGCGGTAACAACACCAACACCAGCGGTGACAACTCCCATACCAGCGGTGACAACACCCATACCGATCGCAACACCAGCAACAACACCAACGCCAACACCAACACCAACACCAACACCAACACCTACACCCACACCACCTTTCACTCTCGCGTCACCTCTGACATTCACAGCGCCGATCGCACCTACATTCACAAACGCACCCACAGCCACAGGTTCAGCCCCACAGACTAACGGCGGCAACGCCAATGACGTCCTTGTTGGCAACGACTCCAAGAACATCCTCTATGGCAACAAGGGAAATGACACCTTGGTAGGCAATGGCGATGACGACATACTCTTTGGAGGAAAAGGTGACGACGGCTTATTCGGCGATGCCGGCAACGATCTCCTCAGTGGCAACAGGGGGAATGACACCCTGGTTGGTGGCGAAGGTAACGATACCGAGTTAGGCGGAAAAGGTGACGACTTATTGTTTGGCGGCGCAGGTAACGATGTCCTCGCGGGCGATCTAGGTAACAATACTTTGGTCGGCGGCGATGGTGGCGATAGTCTGTATGGTGGCCAAAATAATGATGTTTTGTTTGGCGGTAATGGCAGCGATTTCCTCTTCGGCAAAGAAGGCAACGATGCCATCATTGGCTTTGACGGCACTGCTGCTAACCCAGGGCTGGGCGAAATCGATACGCTGATTGGTGCTGAAGGCAATGATACTTTCTTGCTGGGAAATGCCACCAAGTTCTATTACAACGATGGTGTCGATACCGGCACTGGCGCAGGCGACTACGCTTTGATTGTGGGCTTTAACCCGATCGAAGATATCATCCAACTTCAAGGTGCTCCAAGCACTTATGTGTTCGGTGGTTCTCCCGCAGGTTTGCCAGTTGGAAACGCTATCTTCAAGAAGACTGCGGGTTCGGATGAATTAATTGCGATCGTCCAAGCAGTTTCTGCCTTTGGCCCTGACAGCACTTCTTTGCGCTTCGTCTAAGGGTAAAGCCAACGTCGGACACGGCAATGATATAGAGGACACGGCAATGCCGTGTCCCTACCCCAAAATAATATTGTAGGGAAACGGCACTGCCGTGTCCTGACTGTGGGGTAATCAGCAAAACCACCGAGGAGACGGCAATGCCGTGTCCCTACCCCGAATATTGTAGGGAAACGGCACTGCCGTGTCCGATCTATCATTCCGGTAACACCGGAATTGATACGACTCAAAATCCCATGATCAAAATCCGAAAATAGGTGTACAATGTTTTTCTAGTCAATTTTGACCCCAATTCCTAAAAGGTAAAAAAAGACTAAGCGCGGACGTAATTCAGCGGTAGAATGCCAGCTTCCCATGCTGGACGTCGTGGGTTCGAGCCCCACCGTCCGCTTTGACTCAAAAAAAACCAAACCCCTTGAAAAGTCAAGGGGTTTGGCGTTTCTATGGTTTTGTATCTAAGGTAGCGCGGGATGCTTTTGGAGACAAACACAGGGTTTTTGACGGCTAATTGGAGACAAAATTGGAGACAATACAGACGCATACTGAGACAGTATCAAAGCGGGCGTAAATGCTCCAAAATCTTGCTGTCCAAATAGACAGAATTAATTACCCTTTCTGAAGTATCGCACCACTTAGCGACAACCGCACTCGGTACACCCTTGCCAACCTGTTCGCTGATAAAAGTATCCCGACAAGAATAGGGAGTAGTGGTTTTGCGATCGTCTTCTTCAAACTCGCGACTTTTCTCAGTAATTGGATCAACCAATTTATGCCACACTCGCGTAGTGAAATTAGTGTAATTAATCGCCCCACCTTTTTTGGGCGATGGAAAAACCAGTTTACTTTTGTCTGTCAAGTTTTCTGGCTCAAGCTTTCTTAAAAAACCGCTTAATTCCTGATTGCAAGGGAATTTACGGCACTTATTGTTTTTGCTACCATCAACCCTAGTTTCCGTCCCGCCCAGATGCTGTACACTGCCGTTAAACACAATATGAGAAAAGTCGGGGGCAATATCGCCCCATCTCAAGCCAACAGCCTCAGAGGGACGACATCCAGTCAAGAGCCAAAATTGTACCAAAGGGTAATAGAAGGAAAATTTTTGCCCCGAATAGCCCCTGCCGTTCCAATTTCCCCTGTGGTTCTTGAAAACCTCTAATACCAGTGCTTTTTCTTTGGTATTGAAAGCATTAGGTTCGGGGTCACTTTCCCACTTATGTTTTGGTAAGTCCGCTGCCATTCCCTTGAATGGGGAGACGGGCAACCCGCTGAGGATTTTAAATTTAATCCCCCATTCAACCGCTGCATTTAAGTGGGTCAAGATTCGCTTAGTCATGCTGTTAGTCGTGTCGCCAAGCAGCCATATGCGTACTTGCAAAGCATCATCCTCAGACAAATATTGGTAGGGACAGCGGTCAATATAAGCCTGAATACTCGTAACTAAATAGTGAAAAGTTGTTGACTTGAGAACGGGTTTTTTGAATTCTAAATATCTCTCAAATAACTTGGTTAAAGTCAGTTCAGATTTGGGTTTAATCGTCTCAATAACAGTCAAGTGAATTTGCGGTTTGTACTTTTTGAGGGTAGAGTCAAAACGCTCGAACTTGATATCAGATTCAATCAGTTGGGCTTTAGCTTGTGCCAGTTCCCAGTTTTCAGGGGTGTCAGATAGGTTTAGGTACAGGTACTTGCGATCGCCCCCACAAATCTGCCTAGGCAACTGTAAACGCAACCTGCCACTGCGAGTCTGGACAACTACCGATCCTTTCTTGGCTCTACTAGACGTATCGGTCATGGTAAAATTCCAAAAGCGACAAGACAAGGCTAGCACTTTGGAGACAATTTGGAGACAAAATCCAGCCCCCCGTGGTTGTGTCGATCGCTAAAACACCCACAAATAGTCTATGGGCTGGGCGGACACGCACCGTCCACCGCCTACAAAATCCTCGTTTTCTTGAGAATGAAAGAGCCCTACCTCTGCTGGGACGAAAATTTGTATAGTAGCAATTGCCGAAGTTTAAAGGTTTTCAAATATGATTGATGTTGGTTCCTTAGTCCGATCGCCCAAAAACGATTTGGGAGTCGGAAAAGTGGTCGAATTCTCCCGCACCGAAGCCCTAGTTGAATATTTTTGCTCTGTAAAAAACCGCCTTAGCAAAACAATCCCCCTAGCTTTACTCCAAGAAGCTAGACTTCAGCGCCAAACCCGATGCTACCTCTGGAGCACTACCCAAGAACGCTGGATCATTGGTCGGATTTATGACTGGGATGAAGATAAAATGCTGTATGACATTGACTTGCCCGATAGTCAAAGTATACAAGCAGATGAAACGGAAATTTATGTTCGCTGCAATATCCCGATCGCGGATCCGATCGACATCCTAGCAGTCAAAGGTCACGAAACGCCCTATTTTCACGATCGCCGACTCGCATTCGTTCAATCTGCGATCGGTCAACGAGCCGTCAGTCGCGGTATGACTGGTTTAATTTCTGCCAACATAGACCTCTATCCGCACCAAGTTGAAGTCGTGCGGCGCGTCCTAGAAGACCCAATTGGACGCTATTTATTAGCAGACGAAGTTGGATTGGGGAAAACTGTAGAAGCCGGGACAATTCTTCGCCAATATCTCCTAGATGAACCCAACGGCCGCGCTGTCGTACTTGTTCCGAAATACTTGCTGGAACAGTGGCGCGATGAGTTAGAAAATAAATTCTATTTGTCTCATTTTGCTGACAGAGTGCAACTTGTTTCTCTGAGTGAAATCAATCAAGTTAGTCGCAATGCTAATTTAGATTTTCTGATTGTGGATGAAGCCCATCATGTGGCGGCAATGGCTAATTCGGGCGATCGAGGCCAGAAGCAATGCTTTGAAATCTGCCAAACTCTTGCTCACAAAAGCAAAAATTTATTGCTATTATCGGGGATGTCTGCGATCGGTCATGAGCAGGATTTTCTGACAATGCTGCACTTGCTAGACCCCACAACTTACCGTCTTGATGATTTGGTGAATTTCAAAGAACAGGTGCAAAACCGTCAGGAAATCGGCCGCGTTTTGCTCGATTTCCGATCAGGAGCAAAGCCGGTTGTTTTGAAACCAAAACTTGCTGAAATCCGCACTCTTTTTGCAACAGACGATTATTTGATCGGATTAGCAGATGAGTTGGAAAGTTGTTTGGAAACTGAAAAAGCTACAGAGTGCGATCGCATTATCCGAACTATTCGCACTCACATCAGTGATACCTACCGCCTCTACCGCCGAATGCTTCGCAATCAGCGGGATGCAGTCGAAGATGTGATTTTCGATCGCGATGCTATCCCGAAAGTCGAGTACGATCTCAATGACGAACAGTGGTCAGAAATTCACACAATCCTCGAAAATTGGCGCACTCTCGCTCCGCAAAAGACCGCCTATCAGAGAATTTTTCTGCTGTTTTTCCGCACTTCTGGTACTTGGTTGAATGTCTTGGAACGAATTGTCAAAGCTCGTTTGCAAAAGAAATCGACTGCGGAACTCGATCGCGAATTTGGATCAAAGTATATGGGGATGGTGACTCAAACTGCGCTGTTTCCAGGAGAAAGCGCCATCCTAGAATCCTTGCTGAATGCGGTCGAAAAGCCCCAGGAAGGAGCCGACAGACTGAGTTTGTTGCGAATCGCCGTGATCCGATTCCTCGGCGTTACCTTGAAGATTCCGCCGGAATATCACAGCAAACCTCGCGATTTGTTGTCCAGAATTCAACAGCAGATTAAAAGACCGCTTCCTGGTGATAAATTCCCCAAAATCGTGATTTTTACCAGTTTTACGGAAACTTGTAAAGCCATTGCGGACAATTTAGCGAAGATTTTGGGTAAAAATGCGATCGCCAGCCATGAAAGTAGCAAATCTGCCACCGATGCAGAGGCGAATCTGAGGCGCTTTAAAAATGAGCAAAATTGCTTTGTCTTAGTTTGCGATCGATCTGCGGAAGAAGGGCTGAATCTACAATTTGCGGATTGGTTCATTCACTTCGATTTACCCTGGTTTCCCAATCAGTTAGAACAAAGATTGGGCAGAGTCGATCGCATTGGTAGCAAAATGGGATTACAATTTTGTTTGTTTGCAGGCCCAGATTTACCAGACAGTCCCCACGAAGCTTGGTATCAAGTTTTGAAAGATGGATTTGGCATCTTCAACAAATCGATTGCTAGCCTTCAGTTTTATGTTGAGCAAAAACTTCCTCAACTTGAAGAAAAGTTGTTTACTGAAGGAGCAAAGGGGCTAGCAATCGAAATTAAATCAATCAAAGCTGAAATCGAACAAGAGAAAATCAAAATTAACGAACAACAGGCTCTTGATGAAATTGACCTGCTGGATGAAACCGCATCTCAGTATTTTGAATCTCTCGATGACTGTGATGCAAAACATAAAGAAATGCAGCGGGCTACGGAAGGTTGGATTTGTCAAGCTCTCAATTTCAAACAAGTTGAACATCCGACTATATCTGGATTGATGCGCTATCAACCTAGTCAAAAAACCTTGATTCCTTCCAATGATTTGAGGACGAGATTGATTCCCTATTGTCAGCAGTATGGTAGTTACAATCGTCGTGTTGCCCATCAAAATTCTGATGTCGCTCTTTACCGGATTGGTGAGGGATTGATCGATGCCCTTGGCTCTTATATTCGCTGGGACGATCGGGGTCAAGCTTTTGCATTGTGGCGACATGATGAAAGCTGGGATGCTGAGGAAGGTAAGGAGTGGTTTGGGTTACAATTTAATTATTCTATCCAGACTGATTTGCAGCCGGCTTCGCAAGTTTTGCAAGCCCAAAATATCGAAAATTACAACTTGAAAGCTTTGCAGAGACGCGCCGATGCTCTGTTGATTCCGGCTTTTGAAACGGTGTTTGT
>JAYTZD010000158.1:0-7720 GCA_043742065.1 Oscillatoriales bacterium | reverse complement strand
CGAAATCGGCAACTGGTAATTTTCCTAACCATCGCACCAATTGTTTCTATGGTGATTTTCGGCTATGTCTTGAACTCCAATGTCACCCATCTACGGCTAGGTATTCTGGATCAAAACCAGGTCGCCATCAGTCGGCAATTAGTCGATACATTCACTGCGAATCAGGTATTTATTGCCAGTCGATACACCAATAACCAGCAAGATTTGACTCGACAGATTGAACGCGGACAAGTCGATGCGGGCTTGATAATTCCCTCTACTTTTAGCCGCGAATTGTTGCAAACTGGCAAGTCAGAAGTTGCGGTCATAATTGATGGTATCAATGCCTATAGTTCTGGAATTGCTAAGGGTTATATTGCCCAGATCGCAACTCAATTCAACCTCAATTTAGTAGAACAATATCAACCGCTATCAACAGGATTGAAAATTCCGATTCAGTCGGAAATCACTTTCCGCTACAATCCCGGTACTCTCGATAGTTGGTTCTTTGTACCTGGAGTCATTGGTGCGATCGTTACTCTGAGTGCAATTCTCGCCGCCGCCGTAGAAGCAGTGCGGGAAAAAGATCAGGGAACTTTAGAGCAATTATTGATGACACCCGTGGCTTCTACGGCAATTCTGATTTCTAAAATTGTTCCCATTTCTGGTTTACTCACCATAACTTTGCTGATGTGTTTTGCCGTTGCATTTTTGGTGTTTCAACTACCATTGCGAGGTAATCTATTTTTGTTATTGATTTTTTCAATTCTCTACATTCAAATTGGGGTTGCCATTGGATTAGCTATTTCCACATTTTCTGAAAACAAATTACAAACGATTCTAATTGGCATCTTTTTAAACATCCCGATTATTTTATTAGGCGGTGCTGTCACAGCAGTTAACAGTATGCCTTTGCTATTTCGTTGGATTGCCAAAATTAATCCTCTTTATCATTATCTAGTCATTTTGCGGGGCATTCTGCTCAAGGGGACTGGGTTAGAGGTTTGGTGGTTACACGCGATCGCCATGATTTTGTTTGCCATAGCAACCCTGCTTATAAGTGCAAATCGTTATCGAAGACAACTTAGTTGATAAAAGGAGGTTCGGCAACGGATTCTGTAACGTATTTAACGGACTTAACGGATGTAAGAAAGTTCGGCAACGGATTATGTAACGGATTTAACGGATGTAATCGGTAGTCGGCAATTACCGATTACCGATTACCGATTACCAATTACCAATTACCAATTACCATGACTAATTTAACTAATTCTTCTAAGCTTTCCACAGAACCACAACCCACTGATTCTGTTCAATCACTTGCGCCTAAATCTTCTATAGAACCACCACCGATTGATGCTATTCAATCACCTGCGCCTAAATCTTCTACAGAAGCACAATCGACTGATGCTGTTCAACCACCTGCACCTAAATCTTCCGCAGAACCACAACCGACTGATTCTGCTCAACCACCTGCGCCTAAATCTTCTCACCTTTGGTTGTGGTTGCTGCTAGGAACTATGGCGATCGCAGGCATCGGTGCAGGAATTTGGTATAGTTTCTTTCGTCCTAAAAACAATAACCTCATCCCTTTTAGTGGGCGCATCGAAGGCTATGAAACTGATGTCAGCACCAAGGGATCTGGTCGTGTTAAAGAAGTAACAGTTCGAGAAGGCGCAACCGTGACGAAAGGGCAATTATTAGTACGTTTAGATGACGATGAAGTGCAGTCGGAACTATTAGCAACTAAGTCAAATGTTGATGCAGCCAAACAACGAGAAGCCGCTGCTCGTCTCCAAATTTCGGTGTTAAATAGTCAGGTGGCAGACACAAGATTAAATCTCAAACAATCTGAAGGTGATACGATCGGCAAAGTCGCAGAAGCGGAAGCCTTGGTGAGCACAGCACAGGCGGCGCTCAAGCAGGAACAAGCACGGGTAACAGAAGCCAGAGCATTGCTAAAACAGACAAAAGTCGATCGCGATCGCTTTGTTAATTTAGCAAATCTGGGTGCAGAAACTCGACAACGCGCCGATCTAGCACAAACCGCATTTGAGACTGCCCAGGCGATGCTCGAAAGTCGTCAGGCTGGTGTAGAAGTAGCTCGTAATGCGATCGCGATTGCTGAGGGAAAATTAACCCAAGCACAAACCACAGCCCTGAATCCCGATCGGCAAGCAACGAATATCAGCCGCCTACAAACCCAGGTAAACCAAGCACAAGTCGCACTTTTGGGATCGCAGGCAGATGTCAAAACAGCAGAGGCAAACCAACAACTAATCCAGAGTCGTTTGAATAATTTAACTGTAAAAAGTCCGATCGCTGGAATTGTCACAACCCGCAGTGTGGAACCTGGAACCGTAGTGCTACCAAGTCGCCCGCTGCTGCGGATAGTAGACATGAAACAAGTTTATATGCGTGGGTTTATTCCGGGAGAACAAATCGCTCAAATTCGGGTAGGACAACCTACCAAAGTCTACCTCGATAATGACCCAAAACATCAACATCCCTTAAATGCCACGGTGATAGCTATTGATGCCAAAGCATCCTTTACACCCGAAAATATCTATTTCCAAAAAGACCGGGTGGAGCAAGTATTTGGCGTGAAACTGAGCTTTGATAAACCCGGTGGTTTTGTCAAACCGGGTATGCCTGTGGATGCCGAAATCCTATTGCAAAAGTAAAGGGAGAAGAGCGGATATCAGTTGACAAATAATACTAAAATATTCATAAAGATAGAGATTATATTGGGCAATTTTAGTTAAAGTCAACTTGACAATAAAATAGACTAAAGCTGAGATTTAAACCCGCGTTAGATAGGGAGATATAAAGTTTTGACAGAAATCTTTGTTGCTTACTTTTAGAATTGTATAGCAATCCTAAATCAGTACAAACTGTAGGGGTAGTGCCCCCCGTGCCTACCCCCCACGAATCGGGGCAACCACGGGGGGTAGTGCCAAGAGTGCCTACCCCCACGAATCGGGGCAACCACGGGGGGTTTGCCCCTACAACAATTACGCAATTCATTAGGATTGCTATATTGACCCATAAATTTAACTATGAACTACCGAAATTAATATTGTGAGGCAGAGCAAAATGACATTCATCCGATCTTGGCGATTCATCACACTGATGCTGGCTTCATTTAGTCTGAGTTTGTCTATGACACATTTGCTAGAGTTGCCACAAAGAATGCAGTTTGACCAGCAACTTTGGGTAAGAGTGACAGTTGTTGAAAATGTTTATAAATTGTTTGGCTCAGTCGGCGCAGCTTTTGAAATTACAGCGATTATTACGGCAATTGTGCTGGCATTTCTTGTTCGCAAACATGGTTCAACTTTTTACTGGACGTTGGGCGGAGCGATTGTATTGGTGCTGGCATTTGTGAGTTGGATAATGTTTGTTGCGCCAATGAATGCTGAATTCGCCAAATGGTTAACGAATCCCGTTCCAGCAGATTGGACGCGCTATCGTGACCAATGGGAGTATACACACGCAGTCAACGCCTTGATCAAAGTTATTGGGCTAAGTTTGCTCGCGATTTCTGTGCTTGTAGAAACGCCGAAAAAGAGACCGAACCCGCTATGAGCTATCAAAATCAACCAGAATCGGTGTTAGATCGAGAGCGCTGCGAAGTGCTGCAACAGTGGGAAGATTGGCTAGAAATGCCGATGCTGGTGCTGAGTTTTGCTTGGTTAGGGCTGTTTATCATCGAGCTAGTTTGGGGACTGAATTCTTTATTAGAGGCGATCGGAACTACTATTTGGATCGCCTTTATCCTGGACTTTGGCATCAAATTTTTACTCGCTCCTCGCAAACTCTCTTACCTCAAACACCACTGGTTAATCGCCTTCTCACTGCTGATTCCAGCGTTGCGAATCTTTCGGATTTTGCGAATTATCCAGCCTTTGCGATCGGTTCATGCAGTTCGAGGATTGCAGTTGTTGCGACTGACGATCGGCACCAATCAAGGAATGCGATTACTCGGTGCTAGTTTTCAGCGTCGAGGGTTTGGCTATGTGGTGGCGTTAACTGCGATCGTCACTCTAATTGGGGCGGCTGGAATGTATGCGTTTGAGCGCAAACTTCCTGATGGTACTGGTGGTATCACTGACTATGCTACTGCGCTGTGGTGGACGGCAATGTTGTTGACTACGATCGGCTCTGATTACTTCCCAAAAACAGCGGAAGGGCGAGTTTTATGTTTTTTGCTGGGGTTGTATGCGATCGCGGTATGCGGTTATTTGACAGCAACATTGGCAACATATTTTATCGATCGCGATGCGGAGAATGGTGAAGCAGAACTAGCAGGTGCAAAATCAATTCAAGCTCTGCAAGCGGAAATTAGCGCACTGCGAACAGAGATTCAAGCCTTAACACGACAAGATTTGGATCGTTAAATTACTCGGAATTGCCTAAATAAAACCCTGCTTTCATAAAAACTATTCCTTAAGAACAGTACCTTTGCTAATTTTAAAGTACAAACTAATAATAGGAGAAATAATTAATGTCTAAAACAAAGATAATAACTCGTACCATGAACACGATCAAGATTGAAATTTTGGGTACAGGCTGCAAAAAGTGCCAACGGTTAGAGGCAAATGCTAAACAAGCTCTGGCAAATCTTAATCTAACTGCTGAGGTTCTGCATATTACTGACCCTGTTGAAATTGCAATGCTCGGTGTGATGTCTACTCCCGCCATGACAATCAATGGCAAAGTTGTTAGCAAAGGTCAAGTGATAAGTCCAGAACAAATTCAACCCCTATTGCAGCATTAGAGAGGTAAATTGATGTTCGATCCATTTTATCCCTTCGATTGGTTTGCAACTCAGATTGTTACCCAACTCTTGGGATTGCCGATCGCATCGCATTTAGGATCGAGTCTGCACTTCTTTCTTTACGATGTGCCAAAAGTCTTAACATTACTGATTGTAATCAGCTTCATTGTTGGGACATTTCAAAGCTTTTTAGAACCAGAGCGCGTTCGCTCTTTGCTAGAAGGAAAGCGCACTTTTGCGGGAAATATCTTGGCGGCAATGGTAGGAATCGTCACACCCTTCTGTTCTTGCTCAGCAGTTCCTTTGTTCATCGGCTTCTTAGAAGCAGGTGTACCTTTAGGCGTGACCTTTTCCTATCTGATGGCAGCACCAATGGTGAATGAAGTTGCTGTTATCCTTTTGTGGGGATTCTTTGGGTTGAAAGTGACGCTGATCTATATCGGCTTTGGCGTGGGTTTGGCGATCGCCTCTGGATACATTATCGGACTCCTAAAATTAGAAAAATGGGTGGAACCATTTGTTTGGGAACTGCAAAAATCTCGTCAAGCAATTCCTCTAGAAGGGGAAGACACTCTAGAACCTGTGGCGCTGACTTGGAGGCAAAGATTTGAGCAAGGACAGTTTCAATCCAGCGAAATTGTGCGATCGGTATGGCTCTATGTGGTGGGTGGAATTGCGATCGGTGCAGGGATTCATGGTTATGTGCCGACAGATTTTATCATCAAGTATGCAGGCGCGAATAATCCTTTTGCAGTGCCGATCGCGGTAATTTTGGGCGTGCCACTCTATGCGAACATTGCGGGTGTGATGCCGATTACCGAAGCTTTAGTAAATAAAGGAATGCCGATGGGTACAGTTTTAGCCTTCACAATGGCAGTAACAGCGCTATCTCTTCCTGAAATAGTGATTCTTAAAAAAGTTTTGAAACCTCAACTATTAGCCGTATTTATCGGGTTAATGACCGTTGGTATTATCAGCATTGGCTATATATTCAATTCTTTACTTGTGTAACTAAATATGAGTTCAATAAACGCCATTCTAGACGTGCAAAGCATTGAATCAACCTTAGCTGATTTTGTTAATCGCAATTATTTAGTCTTTAATAAAACAATTCAAACCCATGAAAAAAAAGCTTTCTTTTCTTGACCGTTTTCTGACTGTATGGATTTTTCTCGCAATGGCGATCGGCGTATCGATTGGCTACTTTTTTCCGCGTGTCAATGAAGTAATTAATCAATTTCAGGTTGGCACAACGAATATTCTCATTGCGATCGGATTAATTTTAATGATGTATCCTGCTCTAGCCAAGGTACGATATGAAGAATTAGGAAATACATTTCGCGATCGGAAAGTCCTCGGTTTGGCGTTATTACAGGACTGGTTTCTTGGTCCTAGCTTAATGTTTGTGCTTGCCATTCTGTTTCTGCGAGATTATCCAGAGTACATGGCTGGATTAATTTTGATTGGTGTCGCGCCTTGCATTGCGATGGTGATTGTTTGGAATGAGTTAGCAGGGGGCAATACCGAATTTGCGGCTGGATTAGTTGCCCTGAATAGTATTTTTCAAGTCTTTTTCTACAGTGTCTATGCTTGGATTTTCCTGACTGTCTTACCTCCATTATTTGGCTTAAAGGGAAGTGTTGTAGCCATCAGTATTTGGCAAATCGCTCAAAGTGTTTTTATCTATCTTGGCATTCCTTTTATTGCTGGAATTGTAACCCGAATTATTTTGGTGAAAGCTAAAGGGAAGCAGTGGTATCACAATGTGTTTATTCCTAAAATTAGTCCAATCACGCTGATTGCCCTACTATTTACGATCGTTGTCATGTTTAGTTTGAAGGGCAATCTGATCGTTCAAATTCCTGTAGATGTAGTTAGGATTGCAATTCCCTTAATTCTCTACTTTGCGATCATGTTTTTTGCCAGCTTTTACATGGGATGGCGGGCTGGAGCAGACTATAGCAAAACCACCACTCTAGCTTTTACGGCTGCTAGTAATAACTTTGAGTTAGGAATTGCTGTAGCGATCGCTGTATTTGGCATTAACTCTGGTGCAGCGTTTGCCGCCGTGATTGGGCCTCTAGTAGAAGTTCCCGTGCTGATTAGTTTGGTTAATGTTTCTCTTGTGTTTAAAAAACGTTTCTTTGGGTAACTAATATTTCAGTATGATTAAGCTTTCTTCACAGTTTCCTCACCTTTGTTGAATATCATAAGATATAGTCCAGATTATTCTTATTAATGAGGATAAACTCTATGAAATGGCAACAATTAATTCTAGCTTTTCTGGCCACGATTTGCTTAATATTTGCAGGGAATGCCCTGGCTCAGACTGATATCAATATCAATAATACTAACCTGATTCGTTTTGGTGGAAACATCATCGTAGCAGAGAATCAAGTTGTCGAAAATGCCCATGCTTTTGGCGGAAGCGTTACGGTTTCTCCTAATGCCAGAGTTTTGGATACAGCTATGGCTTTTGGCGGGGATGTCATCCTGAAAAAAGGAGCGCGGGTAGAGGGTGATGCTTATTCCTTTGGCGGCAAAATCGTGCAGGAACCGGGTGCGATCGTTAGTGGTGAACGCGCTACATTTAGCGATCGACATGGCATGATGTATGGCTCTAATCGCGGCAGAAGTAGCTTCTTCGCTCAATATTTCTTCAGTGCCATTTTTAGAATTAGTTCCGCCGTAGTAGCAGCTATTCTGGGACTGATTATTTTGCATAGCAGCCCACAATTCCTGCCTTCTTTGGCTGCACAATTGCGTCAACGTCCCGGTTTGACTGCTCTATGGGGCATCGGGGCGACTGTTTCCTTTGTTTTTGCCACGGTGTTTCTAGCGATTACGCTGATTGGGATTCCCCTGATTCCACTCCTGAGTCTGACGGCGGTTGTCACGGCTTTAGTTGGATCGTTGGGTGTGGCGCTGTTTGTGGGTCAACGTGTGGTTGGTAAGGGCGAT